>CAIMOW010000048.1 GCA_903843235.1 uncultured beta proteobacterium
TCTCCGTGGTCCCAATATGTGGACTTACCATCCCGTTATTGAGGTTTGGATTGATATTGGCGATCTGGAAGATTACCCGTCCCACCTCATTCCTGGCTTTTATGAGCGCTTAGTCAAAGCCCTACCTAGTCTTCAAGAACACCGTTGCAGCTATGGCGAAGCTGGCGGATTTCTCAAGAGAGTTGAGGAAGGCACTTGGCCAGCGCACATCATGGAGCACCTCACCTTAGAACTCCAAAACTTGGCTGGCATTCCAGGTGGTTTTGGTAAGGCGCGTGATGGTGATCGCCGCAGTGTTTATAAGGTGATGGTAAGCGCCATTAATGAAGAAGTCACACTGACCGCCCTGAAATACGCTCGTGATCTTTACCTTGCATTAGCCCAAGACAACAAAGACTGTGTTGCCGAAGTTCAAACCATTGTTGAAAATCTCCGCGAACTTGGTGACGACCTTTTACTAGGGCCAAGTACCGCCTGCATTGTGAACGCCGCTGAAGAGCGTGGCATTCCATCCATTCGCCTGTCTGAAGGTAATTTAGTTCAACTGGGTTACGGCGCAAAGCAACGTCGCATTTGGACTGCTGAAACCGATCAAACCAGCGCTATCGCTGAAACCATTTCCAGAGATAAAGATCTCACGAAGAGCTTACTGGCTAGCGCCGGTGTACCTACGCCAGAAGGCAGGACCGTTACCAGCCCAGATGACGCATGGGAAGCGGCGCAAGATATTGGCTTACCTGTAGTGGTCAAGCCAATTGACGGCAACCATGGTCGTGGCGTTTTTATTAACCTCTATACCCAACAAGAAATTGAAGCTGCTTATGCAGTAGCAATTGAAGAAGGCAGTGAAGTTCTCGTTGAACGTCATATTGTTGGCGACGAGCATCGCCTATTGGTAGTTGGCAACAAAGTAGTTGCTGCCGCAAAAGGTGAAACCGTTTGGGTAACTGGTGATGGCAAACACACTGTTCATGAACTCATTCAGATTCAGATTAATTCTGATCCCCGTCGCGGCACCGCAGAAGAACATCCTCTCAACCCAGTTCGCATTGACTCCGCAGTGGAGTTGGAACTAGCACGTCAAAAACTAACCGGTGAGAGCATTCCTGCTGCCGATCACAAAGTGCTAATTCAGAGTAACGGTAACGTTGCTTTTGATGTCACAGACTTAGTTCACCCTGATGTAGCTAGCCAAGTGGCCTTAGCTGCACGCGTGGTTGGCCTCGAGATTGCCGGGGTTGACTTAGTGGCGCAAGACATTAGCAAACCACTTGAAGCGCAAAATGCCGCGATTGTTGAAGTCAATGCGGGTCCTGGTTTATTGATGCATCTGAAACCGGCGAGCGGTAAACCACAGCCGGTTGGCAAAGAGATTGCCAACCATCTCTTCCCGCCTGGTGCAGATTTCAGAATTCCAGTAGTCGGCGTCTGTGGTGAGCGCGGTAAAACGCCTGTTGCTGAAATGATTGCGCATTTCTTAAGATTAACGAATCGCTATGTCGGACTATCGAGTAGCAAAGGTTTATCTTTTGGCAACCGCACTATTCCAAAAAGCAATGTCACCAATTGGGAAAATGCTCGCCGTACCTTATTAAATCGCGCAGTTGAAGCTGCAGTCATTGAGAACAACCATCTATCAATGTTGATTGAAGGTTTAGCATATGACCGCTGTCAGGTTGGCGTTGTTTTGAATGTGAATCCTAAAGCCAACTTCCCTCAATACGCTATCTTTGATGAAGACCAAGTCTTTAGCATTGTTCGCACTCAAGTTGACGTTGTTTTACCTAATGGTGTTGCAGTGCTTAATGCTGATGATCCAATGGTCGCGCAAATGGCAGAACTTTGCGATGGTGAAGTGATTTTCTTTACGCAAAACCCTAACTTGCCAATCATTGAGGAACATCTTAAGAATGATGGACGCGCAGTCTTAGTGGGCAATCAACAGCTTACCCTGCGGCGTGGGAAGTTAGATCAAAAAAGTATTCCAGTGCCCCGTCATTCAGAACCAAATGCGAGTGCTCCATGGAAAACCATGAATCTTGGGGCGGCAATTGGTGCTGCATGGGCTTTAGATATTTCCTTTAATGTCATTGAAGCTGGCGCAGAAACCTTTGTTCCCGATCCCAATACTGCAACAGGAGCTTAATTGGAAATCACCCGAATTCGGATGCTGCGTGGTCCCAACTTATGGAGCCGTCATACCGCTTTAGAAGCGATTGTTTCTTGCGAAGAATCCGAGCGCTCAATCGACTCGATTCCCCAGTTCGAAACCAAAATCCGTGCACGTTTTCCTCAACTTGGAAGCATGCGTCGTGGGGGACACAATGAAGTACTTTCTTTGGCTCATGCTTTAGAACACGCAGCTTTGGGCCTACAAGCGCAAGCAGGTTGTCCAGTTACTTTTAGTCGTACCGTTCAAACCCTTGAGCCTGGCGTCTATCAAGTCGTTGCTGAATACATTGAAGAAGTTGTCGGTCGCATGGCCTTCGACTTTGCCTTCGCTTTAATTCAGGCAACCTTAAACGATGCACCATTTGATTTGGCTGCCGCTCTCTCTGAGCTTGAGGCGCTATACGAAGATGTACGTTTAGGGCCTAGCACCGGCTCTATCGTTGATGCTGCAGTTCAACGCAATATTCCATTTCGCCGCATGACTGAAGGCAGTATGGTGCAATTTGGTTGGGGTAGCAAACAAAAGCGAATTCAAGCAGCCGAAACCAGCGATACCAGTGCAATTGCCGAAGCCATTGCTCAAGATAAAGAGCTCACTAAAAATCTGCTCGCCGCTGCTGGTGTTTCAGTACCTATTGGTGAGGTAGTAACCACTGCAGATGCTGCATGGGCAGCCGCTCAAAAAATTGGCGGCCCTATCGTACTCAAACCAAAAGATGGCAATCAAGGTAAGGGTGTTGTTGCCAATATTCAAACCGAAGAGAAAGTACGTGCAGGCTTTACAGTGACCCAAGCCTTTGGTCACGAAACTATTGTTGAACGCTACCTTCCAGGTGCGGACTACCGCCTTCTCGTTGTTGGCAACCGTCTATCGGCTGCCGCTCGTCGCGAGCCCGCCCAAGTAGTTGGTGATGGCATCAACTCTATTGCCAAACTGGTTGAGATTGAAAACCAAAATCCATTACGGGGCGATGGTCATGCAACCGCCCTGACAAAAATTCGCTTTGATGACATTGCCTTAGCGCATTTAGCTAGCTCAAATCTCACCCCAGAATATGTTCCCAAAAAGGGTGAGCGTGTCTTATTACGTAATAACGCCAACCTTAGCACTGGCGGCACAGCTACTGATGTTACTGATGATGTTCATGCCGATGTCGCTGCTAGCGCTATTGCTGCCGCTCAGATGATTGGCCTAGATATTGCTGGTGTTGATATTCTATGTGAGGCGATTTACAAGCCGCTGGAGTCACAAGGCGGCGGTATTGTGGAAGTCAACGCTGCGCCAGGACTGCGCATGCATCTCAAACCTTCTTATGGGAAGAGTCGCCCTGTAGGCGAAGATATCATCAATATGATGTTCCCCCAAGGTGAGAATGGTCGCATCCCCGTAGTGGCAGTCACAGGCACCAACGGTAAAACCACTACTGTTCGTTTAATCTCTCACCTACTCAATGAGACAGGTCTGCGCGTTGGCATGACGACTACTGATGGTGTTTATATCAATCACAAGTTAATCGATTCTGGTGACTGTAGCGGTCCCCGTAGCGCGCGTAATGTCTTAATGCACCCTGATACCGATGCTGCCGTACTCGAAACTGCCCGTGGTGGTATGTTGCGCGAAGGTTTGGGCTTTGACCGCTGTGAAGTAGCAGTAGTTACCAATATTGGCGAAGGTGATCACCTGGGCCTGAACTACATTACTAGTGTTGAAGATTTGGCTATTCTCAAACGCGTGATTGTGCAAAACGTGGCGCCTACTGGTGCGGCCGTTCTTAATGCAGCAGACCCAATCGTTGCAAAAATGGGTGATGTTTGCACGGGTCGCGTGATCTTTTTTGCACAGAATCAACACCACCCCGTTATCGCAGCTCACCGCGCCAAGAATAAAAAAGTGATCTACTTTGATGGCCACTACATTGTTGCCTCTAAAGGATCGCGTGTGATGTATCGCTTTCCGGTAAGCGAGATCCCATTGACGCAAAATGGCGTACTCGGTTTCCAAGTAGAAAATGCGATGGCTTCGATCGGTGCTGCGTGGGCTCTTGGTTTGGATGCTGAAAGAATCGCTCGAGGTCTCCATAGCTTTGAAAGCTCAGCCAATGCAGTCCCTGGTCGCTTTAATCAATTCCAGCATCATGGCGCTACCGTGATTGCTGACTATGGTCACAATCCTGACGCCATGCGCGCACTGGCTAGTGCTATTGAGGCCATGAAGCCCAATAAGAGCCATGTTGTTATTAGCGGCGCTGGTGATCGTCGCGATGAAGACATTCGCGACCTCACTCGCATTCTGGGTAACGCTTTTGATAACGTTATTCTGTATCAGGACCAATGTCAGCGCGGTCGCGAAGATGGTGAGGTTCTAAAACTTCTACAAGAGGGTTTAATCGGCGCTACTAAGACAAAACAAATTAAAGAAATCCGTGGTGAGTTTTTAGCAATTGATACGGCACTCAATGATCTTGCGTCTGGTGATATTTGCTTGATCTTGATTGACCAAGTCGAAGAGTCCCTCGCCTACCTCAAAGAAAAAGTGCAGACTTAAGTGTGATAGTCGCGTAAACGATCAATCTCTTCTTTAGAGCCCAGCATCACCGAGACGCGCTCATGCAATTCAGCTGGGACTAAATCCATGATGAGTTCTTTACCGTTGGTAGAAGCCCCACCAGCTTGTTCAACTAAGAAGCTCATAGGATTGGCTTCGTACATTAAGCGTAGTTTGCCAGGCTTATGAGGCTCGCGCTGATCCCAAGGATACATGAAGATACCACCGCGTGAGAGCACGCGATGCACATCAGCGACCATCGAAGCAATCCATCGCATATTGAAATCCTTATCGCGCTCGCCGCTCGTTCCAGCAAGACATTCTTCAACATAGCGGCGCACTGGCTCAGCCCAATGGCGCATATTGGACATATTGATCGAAAACTCTTTGGTCGAATGCGATATTTCTACTGCATGCTTAATGAGAATGAATTCACTAGTCACTTTATTTAAGCTAAACATCACTACGCCATCACCCAAGGTTAAAGCCATGGTAGTTTGAGGGCCATAGACTACATAACCAGCAGCTACTTGATGGCGACCAGACAATAAGAAGTCAGAAGTCTGTAATGGTGCATTTGGGTCTTGTTTTTTCAATACAGAAAAGATGGTTCCGATAGAGACGTTTACATCAATATTCGAAGAGCCGTCTAATGGATCAAATAACAGTAGATAATCGCCAGCGCCTTGCACGGGAACCGGCAATTCCATTTCTTCAGAAGCTAAGCCTGCCAGGGATTTGCAAGCCCGAACACCTTCAATCAATAAATCATTTGCAATCACATCGAGCTTTTGCTGAACTTCGCCCTGCACATTACCAGTTCCAGCAGATCCCAGTAAACCAATCAAGGCGCCTTGCGCCACTTCATGGCTCAGCGTGTTGCAAGTATCAGCTACTGCAAGTAAAAGCTCTTGCAGGCCTGCAGGCACGGCAGCGCCTTTTACCTTAGTCATCTCTAGGTATTGTTTGAAATTAGTCTTTAAGCTCGTTGGTGCGTTCAAAAAATGATTCTCCGTAGTGTTTCGTAATGCTTGTCAGTACTCTATTTGTAATTAGAGTCTATTTTGCCTTGTTCCAAGGTTTAATTTCCCAACGCCTTAGAAACCACCTCCCTGACATCAGCAGAAAGGGTCTTACAGGCAGCCACTTCTTCTAAATAAGCATGCATCTTGCCTTGATAGGGTTGGGAAAAAAGGCGCCAGCGATCTAAGGCCCTCGCTAAACGGGCGGCAACCTGAGGGTTGATTGGATCAAGCGCTAAAACTGCCTCGGCCCAAAAGGCATATCCACTGCCATCAGCTTGATGAAAGCTGGCAGGATTAGCCATACAAAATGCATGAATTACACTGCGCACACGATTGGGGTTATTCATCTTGAATGCCTCATGCTCACGTAAGCGATACACATCTGTCAGAGTCGGCTCTGCACCATCAACGGGTGGGCGACTCGATTGCAAAGCAAACCATTTATCCACCACCAAAGGGTCATCGGCAAAGCGCTGGTAAAAATCATCTAGGCATTCTTTTGCCGCCTTGACCCCATGGATCACCAAGCCAGCTAGAGCCGCATAGCGATCGGTCATATTGTCAGCATTTTGGTATTGATTGACTGCCATGGCAGACCAGATTGGTGCGTCCGCCTCCAACAACATACTCAAAGCTAAATTCTTGAGCGCACGCTTACCTGCACTAATGGCATCAGATTTAAAGCCGTCAGGAGTTTGCATTTGTTGATAAAGGGCGGCCCATTCTAAGCGCAAGCCACTAGCCAGCGCCCGACGAAATGCACGTCGAGAGCTATAGATCTGCTCTGGATCTACACACGCACACTGCTCGTACAAGTAGGTTTCTGCAGGTAGTGTCAACGCAAGTTCTTTAAAAGCAGAATCCAATTTAGGATCCATCAAGAGATTGCGGTACGCATTTATTAACTGCACATCTGGCAAACGATTTTCTAAAATCATTTGCATCGCTAATTTCTGACCAGACTCCCAACGATTAAAGGCATCGTCATCATTTGAGAACAGCCTTAATAAATCCACTTCACTCTGGGCAAAATCTAAATTAATTGGCGCCGAGAAATGCCGATTAATCGATAAGACGGGAAGCTCATTGATATTGTCAAAAGTCCAAGATTGTTTTGTTTCTTTGAGTTCAAGCAGTTGCTCAACGTGATCATTAGCAGTAGTTAGCAAGCGTACCTTCAATGGAATATGGAAGGGCTTCTTCTCGGGCTGACCAGGGCTTGTTGCACAGCTTTGACTTAAGGTGAGGTGATATTGCTTTTGAGCAGCGTCGTAGCGCTCTTCAACCTTAACTCTTGGCGTACCAGCTTGGCTGTACCAATTTTTAAATTGACTGAAATCACGCTCGTTAGCATCAGCCATCGCCGCCAAGAAATTATCACAAGTGACAGCTTGACCATCATGACGTTTAAAGTACAGATCCATGCCTTTGCGGAAACCATTAACCCCTAACAAGGTTTGATACATGCGCACAACCTCTGCACCCTTCTCATATACGGTTACGGTGTAGAAGTTATTGATCTCTTGATACTCATCAGGGCGAATTGGGTGCGCCATTGGACCTGCATCCTCTGGGAACTGAAGTTGACGCAAGGTACGCACATCTTCAATACGCTTAACCGCCCTTCCAGATTCACTACCCATTTGATCGGCAGAGAATTCTTGATCCCGGAATACTGTGAGACCCTCTTTTAATGAGAGCTGAAACCAATCTTGGCAAGTCACACGATTGCCAGTCCAGTTATGAAAATATTCGTGTGCTACAACGCTTTCAATATTGGCAAAGTCAACATCCGTTGCTGTCTCAGGCTGCGCTAATACATACTTGGTATTGAAAATATTCAGACCCTTATTTTCCATAGCGCCCATATTGAAATCACTCACCGCCACAATCATGAATCGCTCAAGATCTAGCTCTAGGCCATAGCGTTTTTCATCCCAATGAATAGAGGCAATCAAGGAGTCCATCGCATGACGGGTTTTCTTGAGGTCGTGTGGTTCAACCCAGATTTGCAATAACTTTCTCGCGCCGCTACTAGTAGTAATTGTTTCTTCAATACATTCCAGCTTCCCAGCTACTAGCGCAAATAAATAAGATGGCTTTGGAAATGGGTCTTCCCATATGGCACTGTGCCAACCGTTAGGCAACTTCTCAGTGGTGAGTAAGTTTCCGTTAGCTAGTAATACTGGGTATTCCGCTTCACGTGCACGCAAGGTCACGCGGAACTTAGCCATCACATCAGGACGATCCAAGAAGTAGGTGATTTTTCTGAAGCCCTCAGCTTCACACTGCGTAAAGAAATTGCCATTCGAAACATACAAACCCATGAGGGAAGTGTTTTTCTCAGGAACGCAGATACAAATGATTTCAACAACAAAGGGGTCTTTGCCATCATTTGGCAATGAATGGATGCTGAGCGTTTCTGGTGTTAATTCAAAATGACGATGAGCCTCGCCATTGATTCGCAAACTCACAAACTCGAGCTCTTGTCCTTGCAATATCAATGGTGCGCTGGGTTCATGACTTTTGCCTGGCAAAACTTCAAGCCGACTTTTAACAATCGTGCGTGCAGGATCTAATGCGATATCGAGCTCAACTTGCCCGAAGGTGTAATTTGGAGAGCGGTATTCGAGCCTACGAAAGCTCTGTGGCAGATCAGTTTTCATTGGGCAATTTTAGTCGCCCTTGAACTTAACTCCAGATTAGCGTGGCGAGACCAATGCCAATGAAAGTTACTGCTGCTACCGCATGCACCCATTTGATTGGCATGCGCTTGGTAAATTTTTGACCAATCCAAACAGCAGGCGCATTAGCCAACATCATCCCCAAAGTAGTGCCAACCGTCACCGATAAAACATCTGAATACCTTGCACCAAGAGCAATAGTCGCTATCTGAGTCTTATCCCCCATTTCAGCCAAGAAGAACAAACCCACAGTCAGCGCAAATACCTGAAGGGCCCGATCCGCTACTTTTGAGCCAGCAGCATCATCAATATGGTCTGGTACCAATAACCACAAGCCGATCCCCAAAAAACTCAGACTTAGCGCCCATTTAAGGACCTCTGGGCTCATAAAAGTTGTTAGCCACTGACCCAAAAAGGCAGCACAGGCATGATTCGCAATTGTGGCAATGAAAATACCCCCAATAATGGGCATAGCCTGTTTGGGATAACGGGCAGCCAACATCAGGGAGAGTAATTGGGTCTTATCACCCATTTCAGCTAAGGCAACTACCCCAGCAGAGAGTGTTAGAGCGGAAAAGTCCATAAATTCAGTGAGTTAGGTATTTTCTATCAATCTTGTTAATTAATACAATTTGGCTATTACACCTCTGAGTCCTACACTTACGACCATAGTAATAGTGATAAATGTCACCCACAAGCATAGAGGATACAAATGACAACTCGCGAAGGTAGTTTAGAGGCTCCGACCCGTCACCCCTTAGACTGGCAAAACCCGAAGTTCTACAACAAAGCCGATCTCGAAAACGAGATGGAGCGCGTGTTTGATCTTTGCCACGGCTGCCGTCGTTGTGTGAGTCTCTGCGGCTCCTTCCCCGCTCTCTTTGATTTGGTTGATGCCACAGAAGATTTAGAGATGGGACAAGTGGATAAAGCAGATTACCAACAGGTGGTGGACCAATGCTACCTATGCGATGTTTGCTATATGACTAAATGCCCTTACGTTCCACCACACCCTTGGAATATCGATTTCCCTCATTTGATGTTGCGTGCCAAGGCAGTTAACTTCAAAGATGACAAAGCCACATTCCGCGATAAATTACTTTCATCCACAGATAAGCTTGGGCACTTTGCAGGGATTCCGATCGTGACTCAGGCTGTTAATGCAGTGAACAGTACAGGTCTTGCACGTTTAGTGATGGAAGGTGCTCTAGGTGTTGATAAAAATGCTTGGATTCCGGAATATGCCTCCAAGACCTTCCCTCAAGTTGCAGAGAAATCAGAAAACTTACCAGTCATTGATGGTAAGAAGACTCCTGGCAAAGTTGCCATCTACGCCACTTGCTATATCAATTACAACGAACCAGGCATTGGCCAGGATTTGATTAAAGTTCTTAAACACAATCAAATTCCATATGAGCTAGTAGACAAGGAAGCCTGCTGCGGCATGCCTAAGTTGGAATTGGGTGATCTAGGGTCTGTTGCAGAAAACAAAGAAAAGAACATTCCAAAACTTGCTAAGTTAGCGCGTGAGGGTTATGCGATTTTGACTCCGATTCCTTCTTGTACACTCATGTTTAAGCAAGAACTTCCATTAATGTTCCCAGATTGCGAAGACACTCAATTGGTTAAAGAAGCAATGTGGGATCCGTTTGAATATTTCGTGGCTCGCAATTCCGATAGCTTACTGAAGACAGACTTCTCCATAGAACTAGGTCACGTAAGTTATCACATGGCTTGTCACTCGCGTGTTCAAAACGTGGGTCAAAAAACAGCTGAAGCATTGCGCTTAGTACCGGGCACAGAAGTCAATGTAGTTGAGCGTTGCTCCGGCCACTCAGGCACATGGGGTGTGAAGAAAGAATTTCATGAGATGGCGATGAAGATTGGTAAGCCCGTCTTTAAAAGAATGGCTGAGGAAGAGCCGAACTACATTAGCTCTGATTGCCAACTTGCTGGTCACCATATCGAACAAGGCATGGAAGAGCTCGGACTACCAAAAGCAGAAATGGCGCATCCACTGACATTACTTGCAAAAGCTTACGGTTTATAAATTAAAAAGTTAATAGAACGGGAATACAGCAGTATGGGGAAAATTACAATCAATAGCCTCTTAAGCCTAGAGGCATATCACAAAGAGCGCCCTGCTTTTCGTGAGAAGGCAATTACAGAGCGCCGCTTGCGCACTGTTCATCTTGGCGATCACCTTACAATGATCTTCGAAAATGAATTTTTAATGCGCTATCAAATCCAAGAAATGTTGCGTGTGGAGAAAACATTCGAAGAAGAAGGTATTCAGGATGAACTCAATGCTTACAACCCATTAGTGCCTAATGGGTCGGATTTCAAAGCAACGATGATGTTGGAATACCCCAATGAGGCAGATCGCAAAGTGGCGCTAGCAAAATTGGTAGGCATTGAGCATCAAATGTTTATTGAGGTAGAAGGTCAGCCACGCGTATACGCCATCGCCGATGAAGATCTGGAACGCACTACTGAAGAAAAAACCTCAGCTGTCCATTTCATGCGCTTTGATCTAACTGATAATATGAAAAAAGCCTTGAAGGCTGGCGCTCAGATGATGGTGGGTTGTGACCACAAAGAGTATCCCATGCATGTCAAAACGCTTGCGCCTGAAACACTGGCCTCATTAGCTTCTGATCTCAGTTAATTTTCTGATAGGCAACAGAATCAGTAATTTCCTTCGGGACATCCCTTTAAGGATTTATTGCGGATTCTGACGGCTGCGCTGCAATCAGATTCAAAATCTCGGCAGCTGCGGCCAACCCACAGGCAGCGGTCACCATCACAGTCGATCCATAGCCAGAGCAGGCAAGACCACCACTAGATGCACCCGCCCGAGGCTCATGCGAGTAAATAGCGCGAATCCCAATTTTTCTCTTGAGATTTCTTGAAAAGCCATGATCTTGCCTCAGTCCTTGGCGAACCTTCGCCAATAAGGCATCTTGTTCCGTTTTAGAAAGATCATCACACCGCACAGAAGTGGGATCCGACTTGCCCCCAGCAGCGCCACACATAACGAGAGCACGATCATCTTTTCTCGCCCATACTGCCAAAGCGATTTTGGTTTGGACAGAATCTGTGGCATCCAATACAAAAGCATTGGGTGGAATTAATACATCTAAATTATTCGGCTCTAAAAATTCATCATAGGAAGCCAAAGTAATCTCAGGATTGATTTGACGAATACGCTCACTCATCGCTTGAACTTTGGCTTTGCCATACTCGCCTTCTAGTGCATGTAATTGCCGGTTGGTATTGCTTTCGGCAACATGATCTAAATCAATCAAGACTAAATGGCCAATACCGGTTCTAGCCAGCGCTTCAGCAGCCCAAGATCCAACACCACCAAGCCCAGCAACCACAACCGTTGCTTGGCGAAAGCGTTCGCGCAACTCTAGGCCATAGAGTCGAGATACGCCACCAAAACGACGATCTTCTAAGTTAGCTTCAACCTTGTCTTCTGTCATAACTTCTCTTTATACTGAAAAAATGAATTCCATTGCTCAACTTCGCAAAAACTATACCCTTGGACAACTTTCCGAAACGGATGTCCCGACTGATCCAATGCCACTTTTTCAGTTATGGTTTGATCAAGCAGTTAAAGCCGCTTGCCCAGAACCCAACTCAATGACTCTAGCTACCGCTGATAGAGTAGGAAATCCATCAGCCCGTATTGTCTTACTAAAAGGCGCTGATCAAAACGGTTTTACCTTTTTCACCAATTACGCTAGCCAAAAAGGCAGGGAGCTGGCTGAACGCCCAAAAGCAGCACTACTTTTTCACTGGCATGAGTTAGAGCGTCAGATACGCATTAGCGGCACAGTCGAACGTGTTCCTGGCAGCGAAAGCGATGAATACTTTCATTCCCGTCCAGCAGCCTCCAGAATTGGCGCATGGGCTTCCCCCCAAAGTTCGGCTATCCCAAATCGTGAATTTCTAGAAGAAGCCGAAAAGCGCTTTAAGACAGAATTGGGTGAAACCCCTCCTCGTCCAGAGCACTGGGGTGGATACCGCTTAAGGCCTACTGAAATTGAATTTTGGCAAGGTCGCCCATCTCGCCTGCATGATCGCATTCATTACCAGCTTGATGGCGGAGTTTGGCGAGTCACGCGCCTAGCGCCTTAAGATAATCTAGACAAAGTTTTTCGAAATTAGTGTTTTAAATTTAGATCTAAATTTTGCTAGTTTTGGCGCAATCACTGCCATGCAATAACCCTGACCTGGGTGCTGACGGAAATAGTCTTGGTGGTAGTCTTCTGCTGGATAAATCATAGGAGCCGCATCAATCTGCGTCACAACTGAGTTGGAATAAATCCTAGATTCCTCCAACTGTTTCACTACCTCATGTGCAGTGGTGTTTTGAATGTCACTATGCGTAAATATGACTGAACGGTACTGAGTGCCATGATCATTGCCCTGATAGTTCAAAGTGGTTGGGTTGTGGATCACAAAGAAGACCTCCAGCAAGTCCCGAAAAGAAATGATTTCTGGATCAAAGTAGACGTCCACAATCTCAGCGTGCCCAGTTACTCCCGTGCAGACTGACTCGTAACTGGGATTTGGTCTAGCGCCGCCTGCATACCCTGAAACAACTGACTGAACACCCTGAATTTGCTGATAAACGGCCTCAAGACACCAAAAACAACCCCCACCAAGGGTGGCACGTTCAAGTTTAGGCTGGTTTTGCGCAGTAGTTTCACTCATGGCTTTATCCTACTGCTTTATTAAGTTACTTGCTTACGCACTCCACCTAGAAGACACCATGAATCGCTTTACGCTCCAGTTAGACGAAATCAAGGCAGCTTATGCCGCAGAACCAAACCCGAGTCTTGATGTAAGGTTAGAGCGGATTGGTCGTATTGAAAGAATGATTATTGCCAACGAAGAAAAAATCTGTAAGGCACTTGTAGCAGATTTCGGTGTACGCCATTCGGTCGAAACTCGCTTGGCAGAATTTCAAATGGTGTACCAAGCCTGCAAACATAGCCGCAAGAACCTTAAAGAATGGATGAAACCAAGTCGGGTCGACACCCCTATCTATATGGGAGGCTCACAAGCTTGGATAGAGAATCAATCAATTGGAGTGGTGGGCATCTTGAGCCCTTGGAACTATCCCGTCCAACTAGCACTTGTGCCAGCGATTGCAGCCCTTGCTGCCGGCAATCGAGTTTGGCTCAAACCTTCTGAGCGCAGTTCCCGTACCTCAGGCTTCTTGGCTAGCTTGATTCAAGAGTATTTCCACCCAACTGAATTCTGCGTAACAACCGGTGGATCAGATGTTGCTGAAATTTTTGCAGGCCTTTCATTTGATCATCTATTTTTCACTGGCTCAGAAGATATTGGGAAGAAAGTGATGCGATCTGCTGCTGACAACCTCACACCAGTTACGCTTGAGCTTGGCGGAAAATCTCCGGCCATTGTTGATGCCTCGGCCAACTTGAAAGATGCAGCAGCAAGTATTGTTTACGGAAAGTTACTCAATAGCGGTCAAACCTGTATCGCCCCAGATTACGTTTTGATTACTCAAGCTAGTCAGGATGATTTTATCCAAGAGTTAAAAGTTGCAGCACAAACTCA
>CAIMOW010000049.1 GCA_903843235.1 uncultured beta proteobacterium
ATGGATGAACTTGGAAAAAGCGCTCGAGCAAGCTGAGATCGTTACCGGTACTGTTACTGGTAAGGTTAAAGGTGGCTTGACAGTGATGGTGAACGGTATCCGTGCATTTTTACCTGGCTCACTTGTTGACACACGTCCAATTAAAGACACTAGCCCTTACGAGGGCAAGACCATGGAGTTCAAGGTTATCAAGCTTGATCGTAAGCGTAACAACGTAGTGTTGTCACGTCGTGCGGTTGTTGAAGCTAGCCAAGGTGAAGAGCGCGCTAAGTTGATGTCTAACCTTAAAGAAGGTAGCGTTGTTCAAGGTATCGTTAAGAACATCACTGATTACGGCGCATTTGTGGACCTCGGTGGTATCGATGGCCTCTTGCACATTACCGATTTGGCATGGCGTCGCGTACGTCACCCAAGCGAGATGCTGACTGTTGGTCAAGAAGTTACTGCTAAGATTTTGAAGTTCGACCAAGAGAAGAACCGTGTTTCACTCGGTGTAAAACAACTTGGCGATGATCCATGGGTTGGTATCGCACGTCGTTACCCACCAAACACCCGTTTATTCGGCAAAGTAACCAACTTGACTGACTACGGTGCGTTCGTTGAAATCGAGTCTGGTATCGAAGGTTTGGTACACGTTTCTGAAATGGACTGGACCAACAAAAACGTTGCTCCAAGCAAAGCTACTGCATTAGGAACTGAAGTTGAAGTAATGGTTCTGGATATTGATGAAGACAAGCGTCGTATTAGCTTGGGCATCAAACAGTGCAAAGCAAATCCTTGGGAAGAGTTCTCACGTGCTCAGCAAAAAGGCGACAAGCTTACTGGTGCCATCAAGTCAATTACTGACTTTGGTGTTTTCATTGGCTTGCCTGGCGGCATCGACGGTTTAGTTCACCTCTCAGACCTCTCATGGAATGAGCCGGGCGAAGAAGCCGTTAAGAAATTCAAAAAAGGTGATGAAGTTGAAGCCACTGTATTGGCAATTGATGTTGATAAAGAGCGTATCTCTCTCGGTATCAAACAATTATCTGGTGACCCATTCAACAACTACACATCCGTTAGCGACAAGGGTAGCCTTGTAACTGGCACTGTGAAGGCTGTTGATGCTAAGGGTGCAACGATTCACTTGGCTGATGAAGTTGAGGCTTACCTGCGTGCTTCTGAGATCTCAACCGATCGCGTTGAAGATGCACGCAATGTATTGAAAGAAGGCGATAGCGTAACTGCCATGATCATTAATATTGATCGTAAGTCACGCGTTATTAATCTTTCAATCAAAGCTAAAGACAGCTCTGACCAACAAGACGCTATGAGCAAGCTCCAAGGTGATGCGCAGTCTGGCACTACCAACTTGGGTGCTTTGTTGAAGGCGAAGTTGGATAATCAAGGTTAAATCGATATCGCCGCTTTCCATGTGGGAAGCGGCGGTTTTTATTGGTAGATCATGTCAGATCAAGAGCAACAAGCAATCACCCGCTCCGAACTAGTGGAGAGCTTAGCGGAACAGTTTCCGCAGCTTTTGCCTAGGGATGTGGAGTTGGCGGTAAAAACTTTACTGGACACGATGACTCACGCTTTAGCTGAAGGCAAGCGGATTGAGTTGCGTGGGGTTGGCAGTTTTGTATTGCATCATCGTCCTTCGCGTACTGGCCGCAATCCAAAGTCTGGTGAAAAAGTATTGATCCCAGAAAAGCGAGTTCCACACTTTAAGCCTGGCAAGGAGTTGCGTGAACGCGTTGATTACATGCCACTAAAGCAGGCGGGCCCTAAAGAGGGTTCTGGTGCTTAATCAGCAAGCACTTCAGTGGTCCATTTGGACCATTTTTTATTTAAGTCCTTCATTTAAGTTATCTCCACGATGATTCAAATTGCAACATCCTGGCTATTGTTATTACCCATCCTATTTGGATTGGGTTGGTTGGCATCACGCTGGGATTTGCGTCTTGAGAATCGCATGGATGAGCGCGAGCGCATGCGTCAGCAGCGCTCGACCTTCAAAGGTTTAAGTCTGTTATTAAATGAACAGCCCGATCAGGCTATTGAGACTTTGGTGAAGATTGCACAGCTAGATCCAGAAACGATTGAATTACATTTTTCCTTGGGTAATTTATTCCGTCGCCGTGGTGAAACAGAGCGCGCAATTCGAGTGCATCAACACTTGGCCAATCGTGATGATTTAAAACCTCGTGATCGTGATCATGCGGCTTATGAACTGGGACGTGATTTCTTGCGTGCAGGTTTATTAGACCGCGCAGAAGCCTCCCTCAATCGAGTGGGTGATGGGAAATTCGCAGCTCCCGCTAAAGAGAGTCTCTTGGAGATGTATCAAGTTGAACGGGATTGGAAAAAGGCCATCATTGCCGCTGCTGAGCTTGAGGGTTTGCAAGGTAAATCCCATCAAACTGAGATCGCCCAGTTTCATTGTGAGCTCGCACAAGAAGCTCTGCGTCGCAAGGATTTAGTAGACGCCGAGCAGTCTATTGAAAGGGCTCTTCAGGCCGTCCCAAATCATGCGCGTGCATTGATATTGCAAGGTGACTATTTAGTGGCGTCGGATCGTCCTGCACAAGCTATAGTGGTTTGGAGTGTTGTTGCAGATACCCACCCAGCTTATATGCATTTACTGGCTGATCGTTGGATGGCTGCGCATGCCGCACTTGATAAAGCAGAGCTTGGTCTAGAGAGACTTTGCGAATTGTTAAAGACCCAAGCTTCTGGTGAGTTGCTTGAGATTGTTCAGAAACACGTGACACAGATGCGCGGACCTCAAGCGACTGAAGTCATGTTGGTCGATATCATGCAACACTCACCAAGTTTGAGTGCTTTATCAAAATTGGCTGAGACGCGTTTGGCGCTCGCTGAAAGTAATGGGACCACTGAGAAGATTTCAGAAATCCAATCCATCTTAGGCTTGTTAAAGCAACGAACAAATAGTTTGGCGCGTTATACCTGTGGAAATTGCGGTTTCCGCGCAAGACGTTTTTATTGGCAATGTCCAGGCTGCAATCATTGGGAGGCATATTCCCCAAGACGTAGCGAGGGTGCTGTACCCAGCGGACCTTCGATGTAATAAATTAACAAGACCGTAATGAATTTTGTGTTTAATAGCGGTAGATCAATTAGAAATAAATTGGAGCTAATTTGAAAGTCACCATTATTGGTAGTGGGTATGTCGGTTTGGTTACAGGCGCCTGTCTTGCTGAGCAAGGCAATAACGTCTTTTGCGTCGACGTAGATCCTAAAAAGATTGATATCCTTAATTCTGGTGGTGTTCCAATCTACGAGCCAGGTCTCAAGGAAATGATTGAGCGCAATCGTGCAGCGGGTCGCTTACAGTTCTCTACCGATATTGCAGCTTCAGTAGCTCATGGCGATGTTCAGTTTATTGCTGTTGGCACCCCTCCCGATGAAGATGGCTCTGCAGATTTGCAGTATGTCGTTGCGGCTGCTCGTAATATTGGCCGCCATATGACTACTCCTAAAGTGATCGTAGACAAATCAACTGTTCCCGTAGGTACTGCAGATAAGGTTACTGCAGCCATCAAAGAAGAGTTGACCAAGCGTAATCTCGATCCAGAGTTTTGCTCCGTGGTTTCTAACCCAGAGTTCTTAAAAGAAGGCGCTGCAGTGGAAGACTTTATGCGCCCTGATCGCATTGTGATTGGTACTGAGAGTACGCCATCAGGTTTACGTGCCAAAGAGCAAATGCGCAAACTCTACGCACCATTTAATCGTCATCATGAGCGCACCTATTACATGGACGTGAAAAGTGCAGAGCTCACTAAATATGCAGCCAATGCAATGTTAGCCACTCGTATTTCTTTTATGAATGAATTGGCTAATTTAGCTGATCTCGTTGGCGCTGATATCGAAGCAGTGCGCCAAGGCATTGGCTCAGACTCTCGCATTGGGTATGGTTTTCTATACTCTGGAACGGGTTACGGGGGTTCTTGCTTTCCAAAAGATGTTTCCGCGCTTTCTAAAACTGCCATTGAATATGGTCGGGATCTCAAGATTCTTCAAGCAGTTGAAGCAGTCAACGAAGCACAAAAAACTATCTTGGTTGAAAAGATTGAAAAGCGTTTTGGCAGCGACCTTTCCAATATGAAATTTGCCTTATGGGGGCTGGCCTTCAAGCCAAACACAGACGACATGCGCGAAGCGCCAAGCCGAGTCATTATTGGCGAGTTGGTAAAGCGTGGCGCCCAAGTGGTTGCTTATGACCCCGTCGCGATGCCAGAGGCAAAACACTGCTTGGAACTCGATTTCAAGGGCAATCCTGAGGGGTTGAAGAAGGTTTCGATGGTGCAAGACCCAATGTCAGCAGTTGATGGTTGCGATGCCCTCGTGATTGTGACTGAGTGGAAAGCTTTCCGTAGTCCTGATTTTGATGCCCTCATGCAAAAGCTGAAGCGACCTATTATTTTTGATGGCCGTAATCTATATGAACCTTCAGCTATGCAAGAATTGGGTATTGAGTACCAAGGCATTGGGCGCCATAATTAAAAGTAATTTAATAAAAGAAAAAATCTTCCTGTGGAAAAAGCTAACCGAGAACAGTTTTCCAAAACCCGCTTATTGGTGGTTGGTGATGTCATGCTGGATCGCTACTGGTTTGGTGATACCAATCGCATTTCTCCAGAAGCGCCAGTTCCTGTAGTCCAAGTTGGCAAGATTGATGAGCGTTTAGGTGGTGCTGCTAACGTAGCCCGTAACGTTGCTGCATTGGGTGCGAAGACCACGATTCTGGGTGTGATTGGCGATGATGAGGCTGGTCGTCGCGTCAATGAATTACTCAAATCCAGTGGTGTTGATAGTCAGCTAGAAGTTGATGTAAAAGTTCCAACAATAGTTAAGCTACGTGTCATTGCACGTCAGCAACAGTTGATTCGCTTGGATTTTGAAGAGGTGCCCAGTGAAACTGCTTTAGCTCATAAGCTTGAGCGTTTTGAAAAATCTTTAGGCGATGCTGATGTCGTGATTTTGTCTGACTACGGGAAGGGCGCTTTGGGCCAAGTTGCTTTGATGATTGAGCAGGCTCGTGCAAAAAATAAAGTGATTCTTGTAGACCCTAAGGGTGAGGACTATGAAAAATATCGCGGCGCTACAGTCTTAACCCCAAACCGTAGTGAATTGCGTCAAGTAGTGGGGCAGTGGACAAGTGAAGAGGATTTAACGCGTCGAGCACAAGATCTTCGAAAATCTTTGAACCTACAAGCCCTGTTACTGACAAGATCTGAAGACGGCATGAGTTTGTATACAGATACAGGTGTAAATCACGTGAAAGCCCAGGCGCGCGAAGTATTTGATGTATCTGGCGCTGGCGATACTGTGATTGCCACCTTGGCCGTTGCGTTGGCCTCTAAATGGCCTTTAGAAAAAGCGATGTCTTTAGCTAATCGTGCTGGCGGTATTGTGGTTGGTAAGCTGGGTACGGCGACTGTTACTTCTGAGGAATTGCAATGACCATTATCGTTACTGGCGCAGCTGGTTTTATTGGTGCCAATATTGTCCAAGCCTTAAATGCGCGTGGTGAGAAAAATATTATTGCGGTTGATGATCTTCGTCCTGCCGATAAGTATCGCAACTTAGCGGATTTAGACATCATTGATTACTTGGATAAAGATGAGTTTTTAGAAGCCTTTAGAAGTGGACGCTTTGGCAGGGTTAAGGCAGTGTTTCATGAAGGGGCTTGTTCCGATACGATGGAAACTGACGGTATCTTCATGATGGCGAACAATTATCGCTTCACCATGGATTTGTTGGATATCTGTACAGAGCAAAAGGTACAGCTTTTGTACGCATCATCAGCTGCAACCTATGGCGGTTCAGATGTATTTGTTGAGAGTCGTGAACATGAGAAGCCATTAAACATCTATGGCTATTCTAAATTTCTCTTTGATCAGGTGATGCGCAAGCGTTTTGCTGAGAATGCCAATACTGTTCAAGTAGTTGGTTTCCGTTACTTCAACGTTTATGGCCCACGTGAATCCCATAAGGGCCGAATGGCATCGGTTGCTTTTCATCAATACCACCAATACAAAGCCAATGGCCAAGTCAAGCTATTTGGTGAGTATGGAGGCTATGCTGCTGGTGAGCAAAGCCGTGACTTTGTTTCTGTTGAAGATGTAGTCAAAGTAAACCTGTTTTTCCTAGATCACCCTGAGATTAGTGGCATATTTAATTTGGGTAGCGGTCGTGCACAGCCATTTAATGATGTGGCTCATGCAGTCGCCAATGCCATGCGTAAGATTGATAAAGCAAGCCCAGCAAGCCTAGAGGAACTGGTAAAAGAAAAAGCCATTGAGTACATTCCATTCCCAGATGCGCTTAAAGGAAAGTACCAGTGCTTTACTCAAGCTGATTTATCTAAACTACGTGCCGCAGGATATAAGGAACCTTTCCTGAATGTGGAGCAGGGTGTTAGCCGTTACATCGACTGGTTAGCGGCTAATGCGGATTTCTTAGCATCACCGTTATAAAGAAAGCTTTAGCGACCTGTCAGCGATAGGGCAATGGACTTCTTGAAGGGGGTAAGCTTCTCACTGATATGAAGTAGCGCCTTTCTCAGGAATTTCGCTGGAGGCGATTCTTTTGTATAAATCTCGGTAATCAATCTAGTCATTAAGAAGAGTGGTTTGGTTTTGAGTCTATGTGCTCTTTCATAGCGCAGTAAGAGTGCTGGATCGCCAATATCTTTTCCAGCTTTATGGGCGCCTAGAATTTCTTTTGAAAGTTTTTGCACGCCTAGTAGGCCAAAATTAAAGCCATGCGCAGTCACTGGATGCATACCAACCGCGGCGTCACCAACTGTGGCAAATCTAGTCGCCACCAATCTTTTTGGATATACCGATACCAAGGGATAAGAATGAATAGTACTCACTAGATCCATTTCTCCAAGGCGATTTCCAAATCGTTCTTTTGCATTTCTGGAGAATTCCTCAGGATGTAATTTCATAAGCTCTTCAGCTTCATCACTAGCAACGGTGATGACTACTGAACTGCGATAGCGACCAGTTTCTGGATCTGGATTCATAGGCAGCAGGGCAAGTGTTTGACCATAATCAAACCATTCCCAAGCAATGTGGTCATGGGGTGCATCATGAGTCATGCAGCAGACCAACATGTTTCTCCCAAAGTCATGCATATCAGCAGCAATGCCCATCATGCGGCGCGTAGTGGAAAACCGATTGTCAGCCGCTACCACTAATTTAGCGCTAATTTCTGTTTGATCATCTAAGACTACACCTGCAATTTGCTGACTCGCTTTGACTTTAATCACCTTGCGACCGGGGACGAGTGTAATGTCATCATTAAGCCCATTAGCTTCCTGCATTGCATCGAAGGCTGCCTTGCGAATGAGGTGATTTGAAATTAACCATCCTAGTTCTTGGTATTGACTTAATTGATGGGGGATGAGCATTTCAAATTGGGATCTCCCGTCTAAAATCTTGGCATCGCGCAATTGTGAAATAGCTTCGGGCTCGATAAGCTGCCACAGTCCAAGTTCTTTCATGGCGCTGGCAGAGTTCTGCGTAAGAGCTATTTCCCTGCCATCAAACGCTGGATTTTTAATAGCGTCTATTGACTGCTGTTCAATGACCGCAATTGTTAGTCCTTGCCCACTAAGGGACCTGGCAAGACATAGCCCTGATGGACCCGCTCCAACAATAACAATATCGACATTCATTTTGTATCCAATGAGTTAAAGAGAACTGGATTGAGTATAGATATTCAAGGCCGACTATTTCGGTTTGAAAATAATTGTGGCTCTGAGTTTTTGATTTGGATCAAAAACTGTGTGAGATAAGTATTTTTTCTTCCTAGCTTGCAGGTACTTCTTGAATTCACTGAAGTGCGACCACAGGTGGGTGATTTCTTCGTTGTAATCGATTCGCACATATTTCATGTGCGCGGATTTTTATTGCTGGAGAAAAAATAACATATCAATCTCAACATTGCACTACTCACCGTTTTCTTAAAGCCATATTTTTTTGCATTATTAGCTGCTTCTGGTTTGGGAGATTCTACTGTTTTCGCTTCACCAATAAATATCAATATCGATACTCAAACTAGGTTAGAAAGCATCAAAGGAATTGGCTCCTCTAAAGCTAAAACGATTGTTGTCAAACGACTTGATAGCAGCCACGTTCAATACGCCAACGATTTGCAAAAATGTGTACGAGGCATCGGCATAAAAGCAGTTGAATAAATGGTGGATAACTTTGTAATCATTGAGGCCCCAGACTCATTTTGTGAACCCAATGGTAGGACCAAGAAAGAGGACTCTGGTGCTAGTCGACGAGGTTCTCGCGGTTAAAACAGTTCTCGTTTTCAGGTGGAACGTGAGGGAGGAGGTCGCCGTAACTAAGTCTATATGCGCATAGGGTTGCTTACGGCTAAAATGCCTTAATGAGTACACCTTCTTACTTAACCATTTCACAAACAGTGGGCAATACGCCCTTGGTTCGTTTACAACGTATACCAGGCTTTGAGAATGAGAGCCGAGGCAATGTAATTTTGGGTAAGTTAGAAGGAAATAATCCAGCCGGGTCGGTAAAGGACCGACCTGCGCTATCGATGATTACGCGCGCACAAGAACGCGGTGAAATTAAACCTGGCGATACCTTGATTGAGGCAACTAGTGGCAATACTGGTATTGCACTGGCAATGGCTGCTGCGATGTTAGGCTATAAGATGGTTTTGGTGATGCCAGAGAGCCAGAGTATTGAGCGTCGTCAAAGTATGGCCGCGTACGGCGCTGAACTCATTTTGACGGCGGCTTCTGGCGGGATGGAGTTTGCTAGAGACTATGCCTTGCAACTTCAAAAAGAAGGTCGAGGCAAGTTGCTTGATCAATTTGCTAATCCAGATAACCCACGTGCACATATCGAATCTACTGGCCCTGAAATTTGGCGAGACACTGATGGGCAGATTACCCATTTCATTTCAGCAATGGGTACTACTGGAACAATTACTGGGGTATCGACGTATCTCAAATCCATGAACCCGAATATTCAAATCATTGGGGCACAACCTGAAGAGGGCTCGCAAATTCCTGGGATCCGTAAGTGGGCGCCAGAGTACTTACCAAAAATTTATCAAGGCGATAAAGTTGATCGTATTGAGTATGTAACACAGGCTGATGCGGAAGAAATGGCGCGTCGCTTGGCTACGCAGGAAGGTATTTTTTGTGGGATTTCTGCTGGCGGGGCTTTAGTAGTAGCTTTGCGTATTGCTCGTCAGGTGGAGAATGCGACGATCGTATTTATTGTTTGCGATCGCGGTGATCGCTATCTATCTACTGGTGTTTTCCCAGCGTAAGCCCCTCAAGAGTACTTAGATTTTTTTCTTGACTTTAGATTTTTTAGTTTTCGACCCGCTAGTTACAGTAGGCTTCAATTCCTTTGCCGTATTGCTTGTAGGCACTGCACTCAGATTTTTATACCCCAAGGCTTCTGCAAACTCAGCAACGCTTTGCGCATAAAAATAGCTACGGTTATATTGCACAATTGATAGAAAATTATTTAAGCCCACAACATAGTGAACTTGATCGTTGCCATCTGTATCGGGGTAGGGAAGATCAACGATAAATGCTTTGCTTTGTGGTGCAACACCACCTGCTTGCAGATCACCTTGCTCTGGCTTGAGGACCCCTTTATTGATCAGTTCTTCAACGGAGTATTTGAGCTTAGGTTCACCATCAGCCAGTAATTTAGCTTCGGTTATGCCAGAGCCTAACACTGGGAAGGAGATCGGCATACCTGGTTGCCAGCCATGTTGTTTCATAAAGTTGGCAACGCTGGCAATGGCATCTTTGGGGCTTTGGCGAAGATCGATGCGACCATCTCCATCCCCATCTACTGCAAAGCTTCTAATGCTGCTTGGCATGAACTGGGGTAAGCCGATCGCACCAGCGTAAGAGCTGTTTTGATTGAGGCAAGCACTAAAGTGTGAGTTGTTCAAACCTTGGGTGCCATTTTTGGCTGGAAGCTTGCCACCAGCATCTGACCAGCACAACAAGATTAACTCTTTTAGTTGATCTTTAAATAGTTGCTCACGACCCGCTTTATTCGGGGTATCTGGGTAGCTAAAGGCGAGAGTCGATAAAACGTCCTTAACCCTGAAGTTACCGGTTTGGCGTCCATAAATGGTTTCAATGCCGATAATCGCGACGATGATTTCAGCTGGCACTCCGGATTCTTGTTCGACTTGAGTGAGAAACGTCTTGTTCTGCTCCCAAAAGACTTTGCCTGCCTTTAATCTCAATGGTTCGATAAAACGCTTGCGGTACGCTACCCAATTCTTTTTAAAGGTTCCGGATGGGGGTAATACCAATTTGCGAATTGAGGGAATAGTCTTAACATCAAGAAAGCCGGTCTCAAGGGTGGGAAGGGGTATTTCTTGGGTTTGAGCTACTTGGGCTAGTAATGCATGAATATTTTCGGAAAAGAGGGCCTCGGAAGTCGCCTCTTCAGTTTGGTTTACGATAGCTGGAGCAGTGCTGCTTTGTTGCGTGGGAGTGTTAGAGCACGCCGCCAGAAGCATAGCGAGGATGATGCCGGAGACATGGAAACGTATATTCAAGTGAAGTCGGCGTTGAGTAGATTGCACGTTTATTAAATTAAAAAATTACAGTTTTGTTATTGAAAGTTTTAAGTAATGACCACAGGATACATAACTCATCCAGATTTTCTAAAACATGAGATGGGTAGCCATCATCCAGAATGTCCGGAACGCATTCAAGCTATTAATGATCAACTCATTCGTAGCGGGATAGATCGCTTTCTTCATCATCTCGATGCGCCCCTGGCTACAGAGGATCAATTGGAGTTGGTACATAGTCCCGATCATATTGCTTTTGTAAAAGAACGCGCTCCCGCGAGTGGTTATTTTATGCTTGACGGTGACACCATTATGAATCCCCATACTTGGAGAGCTTGTTTACGTGCAGCAGGCGCTGCGATAGCTGGGGTAGATGCTGTGATGAAGGGTGAAGTAAAAAATGTTTTTTGCGCAGTACGGCCACCTGGACATCATGCTGAGCCAACGCGCTCTATGGGATTTTGTGTTTTTGATAATGTAGCCATCGCAGCACGCTACGCCATGGAGCAATATGGCATTGAGCGCGTAGCAATCATTGATTTTGATGTGCATCATGGTAACGGCACTGAAGCTGCATTTTTCAATGACCCTAATGTCTTAATGTGTAGCTTCTTTCAGCACCCGTTTTACCCTTACAGTGGTTTAGATGGGGCAAAGAATATGGTGAACGTTCCTTTGCCTGCTTCAACCCGCGGTGATGTCGTGCGCTCTATTGTCGAAGAGCAGTGGCTACCACGTCTACGAGACTTTGAGCCAGAGCTCATTATTATTTCTGCCGGTTTTGATGCTCATAGAGAAGATGACTTAGGGCAAATGGGCTTGATAGAGGATGATTACGCATGGATTACCAATCAATTGAAAATAGTGGCCGATCAATATGCTCAAGGGCGCATAGTAAGCTGTCTAGAGGGTGGCTATAACCTCTCCGCATTGGGTCGCAGTGTTGTTGCCCACGTTAAAGCTTTAGCAGACCTCTAATTAAAAAGATCAATAGCAAGGAAAAAATGTCGAATATTTTTGAGCAAGGTTTGGAGCGCAACTCAGCAAACTTCACCCCCATTACCCCGCTGTTATTTTTAGAGCGATCTGCCGAGATTTACCCAAATCGTTTAGCGGTCGTTCATGGGCAGTTGCGCCAAACCTGGAAACAGACCTATGATCGCTGCCGTCGTCTTGCAAGCGCTTTAAGTAAGCACGGCATCGGCCTTGGTGATACGGTGGCTGTGATGTTACCCAATACGCCCCCAATGGTGGAGGCTCACTTTGGCATCCCGATGGTTGGTGCTGTATTAAATGCTCTCAATACCCGTCTAGACCCAGAATCTATTGCTTTCATGTTGAACCATGGGGAAGCAAAAGTACTTATTATTGACCCTGAATTTTCAGGGACTATGAAAAAAGCGCTAGAGATTGCTAAAAAGGAAAGTGGCCGCGAGTTTTTGGTGATTGACGTCGAGGAAAAAGAATTTGATGTACCCGGTGAAAGGTTAGGCAAGCTTACTTACGAGCAATTATTGGCCGAGGGAGATCCGCAATACGCATGGCAAGTTCCCGCAGATGAATGGCAGGCAATTTGTTTGAACTATACCTCTGGTACAACCGGCAATCCAAAAGGGGTTGTCTACCATCATCGTGGTGCAGCAATTAATGCGGTTTCTAATATTTTGGATTGGGATATTAATAAACACCTAGTGTATCTGTGGACTTTGCCCATGTTCCATTGCAATGGCTGGTGCTTCCCATGGACTGTGGCAGCTCGTGCTGGCATTAATGTTTGTCTGCGTCGTGTTGACGCCCAACATATTTTTGCGGCAATTAAAGAGCACGGAGTCACTCATTACTGTGCAGCTCCGATTGTGCACAATCTTCTTGTCAATGCCCCGGCAGAGATGAAGGCTGGCGTACCTGCGGGTGTGAAGGGTCTGATTGCAGGAGCAGCGCCTCCCGCTTCGATCATCGAAGGTATGGAGAAGTTGGGTTTCGATTTAACGCATGTTTATGGGCTGACTGAGGTTTACGGTCCTGCAGCGATTTGCGTTAAGCAGGATGAGTGGAATGATTTGGATATCGGTGAGCGCGCGCGTTTGAATGCGCGGCAAGGCGTGCGTTATCACATGCAGCAAGCTATCTCCGTCTTGGATCCAGAAACCATGGAATCTGTTCCTGCCGATGGTGAAACCATGGGCGAGATTATGTTCAAGGGCAACATTGCCATGAAGGGGTATTTGAAAAACGAGAAAGCAACTAAAGAGGCTTTTGAGGGCGGTTGGTTCCATTCAGGTGACTTGGCTGTGATGGGTCCTGATGGCTATGTAAAGATCAAAGACCGCAGTAAAGACATCATTATTTCTGGTGGCGAGAACATCTCCTCTATTGAGGTTGAAGACGTACTTTTTAGACATCCTGCTGTGATTGCTGCTGCTGTTGTAGCGATGCCTGATCCAAAGTGGGGTGAGACCCCTTGTGCATTTTTGGAAATAAAGCCTGATGTCGAGGTTACTGTTGAAGAAATTGTCGCCCATTGTAAGAAGCATTTGGCTGGGTTTAAGGTGCCCAGGGCGGTGATCTTTGGGGAGCTTCCTAAAACTTCTACCGGCAAAATTCAGAAGTTTGAGTTACGGAAAAAGGCTGGCTCTGCTTCCGCTATCGACGTTTAATAGAAAACTCTTGGGATCGGGTAAAATGAAACGATCGTGCTTTTTAAATAAGAATGCACTCTCAACACTTATTAACTGAAGGAATTGCTTAGATGAAAATCTTAGTAGCTGTTAAACGCGTCGTGGATTACAACGTTAAAGTGCGCGTCAAATCTGATCACTCAGGCGTGGACATTGCCAACGTCAAAATGAGTATGAACCCCTTTGATGAGATTGCCGTAGAAGAGGCCG
>CAIMOW010000050.1 GCA_903843235.1 uncultured beta proteobacterium
AAACATCTAACAGAAGCGCAAGTGATTCAGTTTTGCAAAGAGCAAATGACTAGTTACAAGCGCCCAAGAAAAATTATCTTTGTCCATGATTTTCCTAAATCCAATATCGGCAAGATCTTGCGCCGCGAACTCAGAACCCTATAAGCTAGGCTTATAGGGTTCACGTAAGATTTATTTGCTTGGTGTTTTGCCAACCATTTTTGCAGCGCGTAAGAAATCAAAATCCACACCCTTATCTGCTTGTGTCACTGTATCTAAGAATAATTTCTTGTAGCCACGATCTGCAGTAGGTTCAGTGATGGGATTATCTTTCATGCGCTTGGCAAGTTCTTCATCCGAAATGAGTAGGCTAATCTCGCGATTCTTGACGCTTAAACGAATCCGATCACCGTTGTGTACTTGCGCTAATGGGCCGCCGATAGCCGATTCAGGGGTGACGTGGAGCACGATCGTGCCAAACGCGGTACCACTCATACGACCATCGGAGATGCGCACAATATCTTTTACACCTGCACGCGCCAATTTCATGGGTATAGGAATGTAACCAGCTTCAGGCATTCCAGGCGCACCTTTGGGCCCAATATTCTTTAATACCAAGATGTCATCAGCGGTGACATCAAGTTCTGGACTATCAATGCGGGTAACTAGATCCTCGGCATTTTCAAACACCACGGCGCGACCCTCATGCTCCATAAGTTTTTCATTGGCTGCAGACTGCTTAATCACTGCTCCACCAGGGGCAAGGTTGCCATGCAAGACGGCGATACTGCCACGCGGGTAAATCGGGTTGTTAAATTGACGAACCACATCTTGTTTAAAGCTAGGCGGTGCGGCATCAATTTCTTCTCCCAAAGTCCTGCCGGTAACGGTCATGGCATTGAGCTTTAACAAAGGCTTGAGTTCGCGTAAAAGGGTGGTCATGCCCCCAGCATCATGGAAGTTTTCCATGTAGTGATCGCCAGATGGCTTGAGATCTAACAAGACTGGGGTTTCATCACCCATCTTATCCAGTGCTTCTAAATCGATTTCAAGACCCATGCGACCAGCAATGGCTGCAAGGTGAACAATCCCATTGGTTGATCCACCAATCGCTAATAAAACACGCATAGCGTTTTCAAATGCATCAGCCGTTAAGACTTTATCGATGGTTAAGCCATCTTTAGCCATTTGCACTGCACGAGTGCCAGTCTCTTCTGCAATCCGAATTCTGTCAGCCGTAACGGCTGGAGGTGATGCACCACCAGGGACTGTCATGCCTAAGGCTTCTGAAATGCAAGCCATCGTACTAGCAGTACCCATCACAGAGCAGGTACCAACACTAGCGACAAGTTGGTCATTGACCTCATCTTTTTCAGCTTCATCAATTTCACCTGCGCGAAATTTACCCCAGTAACGGCGACAGTCAGTACAGGCGCCAACGCGTTCACTCCGATGTGATCCAGTTAACATCGAGCCGGTGATCAATTGGATTGCTGGAAGACCGGCAGAGGCGGCCCCCATCATTTGTGCCGGAACCGTTTTATCGCAGCCGCCAATCATCACCACAGCATCCATGGGTTGAGCACGCAACATCTCCTCAGTATCCATTGACATGAGGTTGCGTAAATACATGCTGGTTGGTGCGCCGAAACTCTCATGAATAGAGATGGTCGGAAAGTCCATAGGCAAGCCACCCGCAAGCATGACGCCGCGTTTCACTGCTTCAATCAGTTGAGGCATATTGCCGTGACACGGGTTGTAGGCGCTCCCTGTATTAATGATGCCAATCACTGGGCGATCTAATGCGCTATTGGTATACCCAGCACCTTTAATAAATGCTTTGCGTAAGAAAAGAGAAAAGCCTTTATCGCCATAGCTGGTGAGGCCTTTGCGTAAGCCAGTTTCAGTAGTCTTTTCGGCGGTATCTTTGGGTTTAGTACTCATGATGATGTTGTCTCTGATGATTGTTTTTATGGACTACGTATTCATCCAGTGATTGTAGCGATCTAGGCGTATCTCGGCACTTATATACCTGGACCCCAGCGGTACTGCCAGGCTAGACCAATGAGGTCATAGTTATTGCTCGTTCTAGAGTAGGCACCGGTGCTGCCATAGAACTTGATGGCATTGTGCTTATCGATGGGTGTTGAGAAGGTGGCGCCCAAACGCCAATTTTCTTGTGAACTACCATTGGGATTGCCGTTGATTGATGATTGACCGCCAGTGAAATAGGTCACATCTACTGATAACCATGCCGTTGATGGGAGGTAATAAATGACATGGCTCTCACCGGAATAGATGGGAGCTTGCGTTAGAGAGTTACCGCCGACAAAATTTTTATTATCCGTAAAGATGGTTGCCGCTCCAGCCAGCTCAAAGCGCCATGGGCCAATGGCTTGAGAGCCACCAAAGCTTGGCTGTATAAACCAACGATTGGCTCCAACGTTGAGCAGTTGATTGCTGTCATATCTTCCCCAGGGAATGGAGGCAGCCAGACTTGCGCCAATAATGAGATCTTGCTTATAGTTCTTAAATTCATCGGTGGAGAGGGCCGGCGCCCCATATAAGTTCACAGAGGCCCTGATGATGGGATCTGACAAACCTTCAGATGACGCATTTAATGTTTGCCCTCCAACCTTTGCTGTGCCGGATAGTTCAGCATAGGGTAGCGCTATGCCCAGTTTGGCTGATTGTCCACCGACATCAAAAATATGCGCATAAGTCAAGACTTCACTCGTGAGGGTGTGTTGGCTACTCCTAGCCTGGGCAATACCACCAGCAACAAAGTTTAAGCCGATCGGTGCATTGGAATAAGCACGCGGTTCTATTTCTTGGCCGAAAGACAGGATGGTCGTTAAGCATAGCGCAAGAGATAAAAAGAATCGTGTAAAAAACATCTTTAACTATTAATGAGTCTTATGTGGACCAAAGAGTATCTCGATAGTGACTGCATCACCCAAGGCTTTTTTCATACCAATGAATAAGAGATATGGCCAAATGATGAGCCAGTAAATAATCGAAAGGGCGAGAATATAAAAAGGGTCAGAATGACCAAAGGAAATCAGTGAGTCAATGAAGTTTCGACCATGAATGAGGCCGTCAACTCCTGACTCTAGATAACTCAGTAGCAACACAATAACGAGGTAAACAAAAGATTGAGACAAAAGCGAGGGGATGATCCCATACTTCCTATTATTTATAGTGAGGGGGTAAGCAGCTTGGCCTATCAGCATGAACTTAGCGCAAATGCCTGCTTTAATCATCGCTAAACCAAAAATCGCTCCATGAAGGGGTCTCCCCTTTAAAGCCGTTGCAGCCAGAAAAGTGATGGCGCAGAACCATGCACCCAGATAGAGCGTCAAAATAAAGGCCTTTTTGGCCTCATCCTCTATCCGGACCTTAATACTCAAGGGCTTGTTTTCAGGGGTTTGGCTTGTGTTCATCATATTATTGTAAGTGTCATGGCGGTTTACCCAAAATCGATCTCAATACCCTAGGCTTTGAAGTCAATATATGACCCCATGGGCTGTTAAAATGGAGTTTAAATCCCATAGAAAGCATTCCACATGAAAATGTCATTTATAAGCTTTATCGCTTCATTTTTTGCCATCGCAGCGCTATCTGGTTCAGTCTATTCACAAAGCAACCTCCCTCCGAATGCAGCAGCTTCCGTCAATGGCACCGTCATCACCAATGATGCAGTGGAGCAAGGGATTCAGGCTGCCTTGTCCCAAGGTCAAAAAGATTCCCCAGAATTGCGTAATGCCGTATTGAGTAAATTAATTGAAATTTCGCTTTTATCGCAGCAGGCTGATCGCGATGGCTTGGCTAATTCTGATAAAGCAAATCGTCAGTTAGCGCTGATTCGTCAGAACTATTTAGCGGATCTTGAGTTGTCAAACTTCATCACACAAAATCCTGTAGCTGATAGCGACATTCAGGCTGAATACAATCGCGAAGTTGCCTCACTTGGGCCACAAGGAACTATTGTTGAATACAAGGTAAGTGATATCGCTGTTGCAACTGAAGATGACGCTAAAGCAGCCTTAGCTCGAATTAAAAAAGGTGAGCCATTCGATAAGGTTGCAAAGAGCATGTCTTTAGCTCCAAACAAAGTTCAGGGTGGTGCAGTAGGCTGGGTGCAACCTGGCCAAGTTTCACCCCAGATTGCATCTGTTTTAGTGGCGCTTTCAACGGGGCAAGTTTCACCTTTACCCATTAAGATGCCGCAGGGTTGGTATCTCATAAAGTTGGAAGATAAAAAATCGAGCAAGCCACCGACATTTGATCAAGCAAAAGCATCCATTCGTGCTGGCCTAATTCAGAAGAAACAGTTTGAATACTTGAATCAACTCAAACAGGGCGCCAATATTGTCGTTCAGTGACATTAAGTCTACTTTTTAAAAGCCTAGAAGATTCTAGGCTTTTTCTTTATTGGGCCCATGGACTACTATAGAAGCTCAAAACGAATACGGTTGTCATCTGGAGTTCTTAAATGATCATACTGAAGAAATTTGGCGAATATATAGAAGAAAGTTATCAACATAAACTTTCTTCCGACATTCTGCATCATGCGAGAAGGGCGCTATTGGATTGGCATGCCGCCTTAATTTGTGGGGCAAACTCTGCGACTGCGGCCATGTTAATTTCTTCCTATCAAGATTTAAAAGTACAGCATGATTATTGATTGTCACGGCCACTACACCACAGCACCTAAAGCGCTTGAAGAATGGCGCAATAAACAAATTGCAAATTTATTGACCCCAGAGCTTGGGCCAAAGGCGAGTGATCTTAAGATAAGCGATGATGAGTTACGCGAGTCTATAGAGCTCAACCAATTAGCGAAGATGAAAGAGCGTGGTAGCGACCTCACAATTTTTTCTCCACGCGCTAGTTTTATGGCTCACCACATCGGTGATTTGAATACGTCCCTGACTTGGGCTGCTATCTGTAATGAGCTTTGTTATCGGGTATCGCAGTTGTTTCCGAAGAGCTTCGTCGGCGCTGCAATGCTGCCTCAGTCGCTGGGGATTGATCCCGCGACCAGTATTCCTGAGTTAGAAAAGTGCATCAAAGAGTATGGATTTGTTGGGATTAATTTAAATCCGGATCCATCCGGTGGTCATTGGCAATCGCCTCCATTGTCAGATAGATATTGGTACCCCATTTACGAGAAAATGATAGAGTACGATATTCCGGCGATGATTCATGTCAGCACCAGTTGCAATACTTGTTTCCATACAACGGGCGCACACTATTTAAATGCAGATACCACTGCGTTTATGCAATGTCTGACCTCAGATCTTTTTAAGGACTTCCCTACGCTCAAGTTTTTGATTCCGCACGGGGGTGGTGCCGTGCCTTATCACTGGGGTCGGTTCCGCGGGCTAGCACAAGAATTAAAAAAACCCTCGCTTAGCGAGCATTTGCTTAAAAACATTTATTTTGACACCTGCGTGTATCACCAACCAGGAATTGATTTATTAACTAAAGTCATTCCAGTCGACAACATTTTGTTCGCGTCCGAAATGATTGGTGCAGTACGTGGAATCGATCCAGAAACTGGTTTTTATTATGACGATACTAAGCGTTACATTGAAAATGCCATTAATTTATCAAACCTTGATCGTCACAAAATCTACGAAGGCAATGCGAGAAAAATATTTCCTCGTCTAGACAGCGCCTTGAAGAATAAAGGCATTTAAATTATTTTATGAGGGCGCACTCTGAGAGGGAGCAGTGTCGTCATAATATGGACTCTGATCCTGATTGGCAGTCTTTCAGAGAGACTAATTGTGGTGCTTTTCTTGCGCAGGACGTGAAGATCCTTCGAGCCGCACTATACAATTCTAAGTTAATGTAGTTGTGTTGAGCCGCCGAGATACTTTCCTAGAGGTGTCTAAACAGGATCGAGCTAATTAGTCGACTGAACAGCTGGCTTGGTCATTGCAACAAGAAGTCGCCTCTACTTTTACTGGTTCATTGGTATACCGGGCAATAAAGGCGTGTTTGCTTGTTAAGGGCAGTTGTATCCAGACAAAGTGACCTGAACCTGGGGCGACATTAATAGACTCGCCTTTGGTATTCCACATTTGCTCCAGGACCATATCTTGATTGCCTTTTGGCTCGATGATCTCAAGCTTATCCCCAACTGAAAAACGATTTTTAACGTCCACCTTTACGCGTCCAGAGGGCTTATCTATCTCGAGAGTTTCACCAACATAAAGACTTCTGCCTGATAGAGAGTGACCTCGCATATAGAGCTGATAATCCTTATCGTGATGGCGTTCATAAAAACCATCTGTATAGCCACGATTCGCAAGGCCTTCTAAATTCCCAAGCAAGCTTGTATTGAATGGCTTGCCTTGCGCTGCATCATTAATGGCCGTGCGATAGGATTGGCAAGTACGCGCTACGTAGTAAGGGGACTTAGTGCGACCTTCAATCTTAAAAGAATCAACTCCCATGGCAGTCAATCTCTCAATGTGCTCAACAGCACGTAAATCTTTAGAGTTCATGATGTAAGTGCCATGTTCATCTTCTTCCATCGGCATTAAATCATCTGGCCTTTTGCCTTCTTGGATCAAGACGATATCCCCGCTAGGGGCTTCCTTTGCGGGTTTCACTTTGTAATCCCAGCGACAAGCATTGGTGCAGGCACCTTGATTGGAGTCCCTGTGAGACATGTAGCCAGATAGTAAGCAGCGACCAGAGTAAGCGATGCACAAAGCACCATGAACAAAGACTTCGAGTTCCATCTCAGGACAGTCTTGACGAACTTCTTCGATCTCATCAAAGGAAAGTTCGCGTGACAAAATGACTCTACTGATGCCAACAGAGCGCCAGAATTTTGCAGAAGCGCCATTCACGGTATTAGCCTGCACTGATAAATGAATTGGCATATCTGGCCAAGCTTCTCTGGCCATCATGATGAGGCCTGGGTCTGACATGATGAGGGCATCTGGCTTCAGATCAACTACGGGTGACATATCCTTAATGTAAGTACGCGTTTTTGCACCATGAGGCAGGAGGTTGGACACTAAGTAAAACTTTTTACCTAGCGAATGTGCCGTATCAATACCTTGCTGGAGAACTTCGATCTTGCCAAAATCATTGTTACGGACTCGTAAGGAGTAGCGCGGTTGACCGGCATAAATAGCATCCGCTCCAAAATCAAAAGCAGTTCTGAGCATGTCAAGGCTGCCAGCCGGGGCAAGAAGTTCGGGAATCTTAGTCATGGGGCTATTTTAGTGAATCCCCACATTTTTGGTTTATTTGCCTCATTGTGGCTTCAATTGCCTGATATTTCGCTATGCTAGACTGCCTTGAATCCCTAAAACAGCCCCTATTTACAGCGTAAAAGAGCCAATATGAGCAAGACAATCTCATCATTACTATTGCTGAGCGCATTGGCTTGGAATGCCTATGCAGCTGAGCGGCCTATGGTTCAAGTGCAATCGGGCAGCGTGCAAGGGGCGATTGAATACAACATGCAAGTCTTCAAGGGCATTCCATATGCCGCGCCACCAGTTGGCAATCTCAGATGGAGACCGCCGCAGCCTGCTGCAAAGTGGAGCGGAACACTTGATGCGAGTCAGTTTGGTTTCGCTTGTCCGCAGCCTTATGTTAAAAATTTAAGCTCTGGCTTGGGCTTGCCTGGTAATGAAGATTGTTTGAAGTTGAATGTGTTTACGCCAAATAAACCAGGTAAGAAATTACCGGTGATGGTATGGATTCATGGCGGCGGCTTAATTGTTGATGGCAGTAGTGACAAACAGTTCACGCCGATCAATCTGACCAAGAATGGGGTCATCGTTGTAACCTTTGATTACCGCTTAGGTACGCTTGGTTTTTTTGCATCTAAAGAGTTGATTGAGGAAGCAAAAGCGAAGGGTGAGCCCGTTGGTAACTATGGGACGATGGACCAGATTGCTGTACTCAAATGGGTAAAGATTAATATTCAATCATTTGGCGGCGATCCTAATAACGTCACGATCTTCGGCGAATCTGCTGGTGGTCGCAGCGTCACTTGGCTCATGGTTTCCGATGCTGCCAAAGGTTTATTCCATAGAGCGATTGCCGAGAGTGCACAACAGAGTCCACTACGTGGCATGATAGAAAAGCGATTTGGTGCTGCACCTGAAGTTGAGGTAGATGCGAAGTTTATGGCTTCAGTTGGCGCTAAATCTCTAAAAGAATTAAGAGGCCTGCCAGTTCAGAAGCTGATATTGACTGCAGCGGACTTTGAGCAAGGTGAGTTTGGCGGCCCTTTTGTAGATGGGCAGATTCTGCAAGGTGATCCATTGGCATTGTTTGCGGCTGGTAAACAGGCTAAGGTTCCCTTCATGATTGGTACCAATTCTTGGGATTCAAGCTTTCTGGTGCCAGGACAGCCACCCTTAGACGCTTTTCTAAAAAAGGTGGGCGAGGATCCCCAAGTGATTGAGAAGCTTTATGCCAACAATCAAGACAAATGCATTTTGTCCTCTGATGTCATGGGCGATATGCTGTATCGCGCGAGTACAAAAATGCTGGCTGACAGTATGAATGGCGTGGCGCCTGGTTATGCTTATTACTTTGATTACCTTACGAAAAACATTCGCCCCGCATATCCCGGTGTACCGCACACTTTCGAAATAAGCTATGTTTTTGGAAGTTTGGCCCTCATGCCTCAAGCACCCAAGCAGCGTGAGTTTGGTACTGATCAATGTGCCCGCATTGAGAAGGCTGCTGCAGACTTAAAGCAAAAGGGAGTTTGGGCCAAATATTGGTATCCCACCACGGACAAAAACAGCGCGCAAGATAAGGCAATGTCTGAGAAGATGTCTAAGAGTTGGGCTGCCTTTGCTAAAACCGGAAATCCGAATGTGAGTGGACAAGCTAACTGGCCAATCTATAGCCTAAAGACTGATGAGATGAGACACTTCTCCTATCATAGCGAGATCGTTAAGAACTTACTGAAAGATCGGGTTGACTATCAAATCAAGGCCTTAAAAGCCATGTCTGCTAATTAAGTCTTAACGAGTTAAAGTAAAAAGGTCTTAGAGAGATTTAAGGCTTTTTTTGAGACTTAACCTAGCAATCCAGTGCTCAATGCGCTCTACAAACATTCTTTATTTACAAAGCCTTTAATTAACGTTAACGTTAAGCAACATCTACTTTTACTTGTAACGACATTATGGCCATCGGCAGTAAAAAAAAGACACCTTCTGCTCAATTCACGATTGCTGATCTTGCTATTGAATTTGATGTCACCCATCGTGCCATTCGCTTTTACGAGGACCAGGGTCTTTTGTCCCCAGAGAGGGTGGGTAAAAATTCTCAAGTCAGAATGTACTCCAACTCTGATCGGACTCGCCTACGTTTGGTGTTAAGAGGCAAAAGGCTCGGATTTTCCTTGGCGGAGATTAAAGAAATTTTAGATATCAATTTGTATAACAAGCCAGGGGGGAGCGTTTTGCAATTAGAGCGCTTTATAGGCACCTTATCTAAACACCGCGAAGCCTTAGAGCAGCAAATGGAAGATCTGAGTGATCAACTCAATGAGCTTGCTTCGCACGAAGTGCAATGCAAGAAGCTTCTGGCAGTGAAGAAAGCTGGTTAATTTTTACCCATCGTTTTCCCTAGGTTTTGCTATATTTTTTCTAAGTAATTGATTTATATGTATAAATTTACAATTTACCGCTCTATATATGAGTTGACGTTTACGTAAACGTCAAGTAAATTAATCACATCAATATCGAGAGGTAATGAATGGGTAATTTGTCAGTAGAGCGAAAACGAGAAATAGAGAGTAGTTTTGCTAAACAAGGCTTGATGGGATCATTTCAGGCGTGTTTGGACAAGATTGAGTTTGGCAAGATGGAAATATCGATGCCATATTCAAACTCCATATCACAACAGCACAAGTTCTTTCACGGCGGTGCTGTCGGTGCTTTGGCTGATACCGCTTGTGGATATGCAGCCATTAGCATCATCGGAAATGATGAAGCCGCATTGACGGCAGAGTACAAAATAAATTTTTTAGCCCCTGCAGACGGGGATCGATTGATCGCTGTTGGAAGCGTATTAAAGCCAGGTCGCACCTTGATTGTTTGTCAGGGTGAAGTCTTTATTGAAAAAGAGGGTAAACGCAAGTTATGTGCACTCATGCTTATGACAATGTGCGTTGTTAAAAATCTAGGTCACAAGTAATAAAGGGTCATTTATGAGCGATATTCCAGGAGTCAATTTTTATCTCGGTGAAGACATCGATTCATTGAGAGATGCAGTCAATGCGTATGCACAAGCGGAGATTGCACCATTTGCACAAGAGATCGATCGAACCGATCAGTTTCCAATGGATCAGTGGCGCAAGATGGGCGATCTTGGAGTCTTGGGGATCACCGTTTCCGAGGAATACGGCGGTGCCAACATGGGTTATCTAGCCCATATGGTGGCCTTAGAAGAGATCTCAAGAGCTTCTGCGTCGGTTGGACTTTCTTATGGTGCGCATTCGAACCTATGCGTCAATCAAATACACCGCAACGGCACCATGGCTCACAAACAAAAATACTTGCCTAAGTTGGTTTCTGGTGAATATATTGGCGCCTTGGCGATGAGCGAGCCAAATGCTGGTTCTGACGTAGTCAGTATGAAATTGGCTGCCGTTGAAAAAGACGGTTATTACATTCTGAACGGCACCAAGATGTGGATTACCAATGGTCCAGATTGTGATGTCTTGGTAGTGTATGCAAAAACAGATCCTCAAGCAGGTCCCAAAGGCATTACGGCCTTCATTGTTGAAAAAGGCATGCCTGGATTTTCTGTGGCACAAAAGTTAGATAAGCTGGGGATGCGTGGTTCTCATACAGGCGAGCTCGTATTTGAAAATGTCAAAGTGCCAGCTGAAAATATTTTAGGTTCACTCAATGGTGGCGTAAAAGTCCTGATGAGTGGTTTGGACTATGAGCGTGCAGTTTTAGCAGCTGGCCCGCTGGGGATCATGCAAGCTTGCATGGATGCTGTGGTTCCTTACATCCATGATCGCAAGCAGTTTGGCCAATCAATCGGAGAGTTCCAGCTAATCCAGGGCAAAGTTGCTGATATGTACACCACGCTCCAGGCTTGCCGAGCATATTGTTATGCAGTTGGTAAACAGTTGGACACGCTAGGTACTGCTCATGTTCGTCAGGTTAGAAAAGATGCAGCAGGCGTAATTTTGTATACGGCTGAAAAAGCAACTTGGATGGCAGGTGAGGCTATCCAGATTTTTGGTGGCAACGGGTACGTCAATGAGTACCCAGTTGGGCGCTTATGGCGTGATGCGAAGTTGTATGAAATTGGGGCCGGCACTTCAGAAATTCGAAGAATGTTGATTGGCCGCGAATTATTTGCTGAAACGATGTAAGAAAAAAGGCCGATGCAATGCCAAAGCTTGAGACCAAATTAAACATACGTAGCCCAGAGTTTGCCACCAATGCAAAGTTGATGCAGTCATTGGTGGACGATCTGAGGAGCAAGATAGAGAAGATCTCATTGGGAGGCGGCGTTGCAGCTAGCAAAAAACATACTGATCGGGCTAAGTTGTTACCGCGAGATCGTGTGCAGTTATTATTGGATTCTGGAACGCCATTTTTAGAGTTTTCGCAATTAGCCGCCTATGGAATGTATCCTGAAAAATCTGGTGAAGATGCAGCGCCCAGCGCTGGATTAATTACAGGTATTGGCTCTATCGCTGGTCAAGAGTGTGTCATTGTTTGTAATGATGCGACCGTCAAGGGCGGAACCTATTTCCCGATGACAGTCAAAAAACATTTGAGGGCTCAGGAGATCGCTGATCAAAATTATTTGCCATGTATTTACCTCGTTGATTCGGGAGGTGCCAACCTTCCCAATCAGGATGAAGTATTTGCAGACAGAGATCACTTTGGCAGAATTTTTTACAACCAGGCAAATATGTCTGCTAAAGGCATTCCACAGATTGCTGTTGTGATGGGCTCTTGCACAGCAGGTGGTGCCTACGTTCCAGCAATGAGTGATGAAAGCATCATCGTCAAAGATCAAGGGACTATTTTCTTGGCAGGACCTCCTTTGGTTAAGGCGGCTACGGGTGAAATTGTCACCGCTGAAGATTTAGGTGGCGCTGATGTCCATACGCGACTTTCAGGAGTGGCTGATCATTACGCTCAAAATGATGCACATGCCCTTGGCATTGCTCGTAATATTGTCTCGAACTTAAATCGCAAGAAGCCCGATCCTTTGGTCCGCATTCCGTCTATTCCACCTCTGTATTCTGGTAATGAGTTATATGGTGTCATTCCAAGTGACACTCGTAAGCCATACGACGTTAGGGAAGTGATAGCACGTCTGGTTGACGGTTCCGAGTTTGATGAATTCAAATCTCGATTTGGGACGACTTTAGTTACTGGTTTTGCCCATATTGATGGCTATCCAGTAGGCATCATCGCCAATAATGGTATTTTATTTTCAGAGAGCGCTCTAAAAGGTGCTCACTTCATTGAGTTGTGCTGTCAAAGAAAGATCCCTCTCATATTTTTGCAAAATATTACTGGCTTTATGGTCGGCCGCAAATATGAGAATGAGGGTATTGCTAGAAACGGCGCGAAGATGGTAACAGCAGTAGCAACTGCTCAGGTGCCAAAATTTACAGTCATTATCGGTGGCTCATTCGGTGCTGGTAATTACGGAATGTGTGGCAGAGCATATAGCCCAAGAATGTTATGGATGTGGCCCAATGCGCGCATCTCTGTGATGGGCGGTGAGCAAGCCGCGAGCGTATTAGCAACCGTTCGCAGAGATGGCATTGAGAGTAAGGGCGGCAGTTGGAGCGCTGATGAGGAGGCTGCATTTAAAGCGCCACTCAGAGAACAGTATGAAACTCAAGGCCATCCTTATTACGCTAGTGCACGTTTGTGGGATGACGGTGTTATTGACCCCAAAGATACTAGAAGGGTACTTAGTCTAGCAATTTCTGCAAGCTTAAATGCCCCCATACCCGAAACGAAGTTTGGTTTATTTAGGATGTAAATCCACTGGTCGAGATAAGAATGAATCCTCAATTTTCATACACCGCGCTTACGCTTGAGATTGAAAAATCAGTGGCAAGGGTAAGCTTAAATCGCCCTTCCGTTAGAAATGCGTTCAATGAAGTATTGATTGCAGAGTTGACGGCAGTATTTATAGACCTTGGTCAATGTGATGATGTCAGGG
>CAIMOW010000051.1 GCA_903843235.1 uncultured beta proteobacterium
GAATTCCAAGCAGGTACTGAGCATCCCAGGGTCTGATGTACGTCAGCCATCTTGGGGTCCATTTATGGACTAAGTTTGCCGATGAACCAGTTGAACTAGGCTAATACAGTGCTCTTGGGGGCATAATATTGGCTATTAGCTAATTTGGTTACTCAGTTTTGTAGGAAAAAGGAAAGATCATGAAAATTTCTATCGCACGCCGTGCCGCAACCTTGGTGCTTTTAGGCGCCACCGCGCTACTTTTAGTTGCTTGTTCAAGCGTCAAGCTCGATGATGTCAATGGCGATAGCGCCAACGGTGGAAGCGGTAACTTTGGTTCACAGCCATGGAATGATCCTAAGAGCCCCTTATATGAGCGAAGTGTTTACTTCGACTTTAACGAATACACCGTGCAGACTAAGTATCAAAAGACTTTGTCTGCACATGCCAGCTTCTTGAAGGCTAACCCAAAACAAAAAATCATCATCCAAGGTAATACCGATGAACGTGGTACTGCTGAATACAACTTGGCATTGGGTCAACGTCGCTCAGATGCAGTTCGCAAGTCATTGAATTTGATGGGTGTATCAGATGACCAAATGGAAGCAGTCAGTTTCGGTAAAGAAAAACCGAAAGCTGAAGGTGATAACGAAGCAGCTTGGGCTGAGAACCGTCGTGCTGATATCGTTTACATCACAAACTAAATGGGAAAGCTTCAACACTCTTTTAAAAAAACGCTCTCAGGAGCGTTTTGTTTAAGTGCCACTCTCGTTTGCCTAACTGCCTCTAGCAGTGCTTGGGCGCTCTTTTCTGATGATGAAGCGCGCAAAGCCATCTTGGATTTACGCAAGTCTCTAGCAACTACGCAGCTAGAGCTTCAAAATCAAATCGAAAAGCTCAAAGCAGACAATGCTGAGTTGCGTGGCAAGGTGGAATCTCTTGAAAAACAAGGCGAAGACATTAACAATAGTCAAAAGACTTACTATCAGGATCTGGATACGCGTCTAGGCAATTTTGAACCTCGTACGATTACGATTGAGGGCGTTAGTGGCACAGTTCAACCGGGCGAGAAAAAAGCCTATGACGATGCCTTAAAGGCTTTTCAAGCAGGCAATCTGAAGAAGGCCGACGAAAGCTTCACCGCTTTTGCAGGAAAATATTCACAAAGCCCTTACTTGCCTCTAGCCCTCTACTGGGGAGCCAATAGCAAGTATGCAAATAAAAATTACACTGGCGCCATTAGCCAACTACAAACCCTGATTAAGAAATACCCTAGCCATCCCCGTATTCCAGCGGCAATGGTGACTTTAGGAAACTCCCAATTAGAAAGTGGTAACAAAGCGGCTGCTAAAAAGACTTTTGGCGAGATTATTGCAAAATATCCTGATACAGAAGCTGCAAAGGATGCTCAGCAGCTTTTGCCTGCAACAAAGTAATCCCCATGTCTACATTGACAGCAGCATTTGAAAATATTGCGCCGCGCAAACCCAATGCGCCCGCTGTCATTCTCTTTTCAGGCGGTTTAGACTCCACCACGATTCTGGCGCTTGCCAAAGATCTTGGTTATGCGCCGTATGCGCTTTCAGTTGGATACGGCCAAAGACATTCTTCAGAATTAGCCGCAGCAAAACACATTGGCAAAAAGATGGGCGTCGTGCGCCATGAAGTGGTGAACTTAGACCTTACTCGCTTTGGCGGATCAGCCCTGACAGACTCTTCAATTGCAGTACCAATCGTACCCAGCAAAGATAAAGAAATTCCCATCACTTATGTGCCTGCTCGCAACACGATCTTGCTATCCCTAGCCTTGGGCTGGGCAGAGTCACTGGGTGGATTAGATATTTTTTATGGTGCTAATGCGGTTGATTACTCTGGTTACCCTGACTGCCGCCCAGAATATGTGGAGTCATTTGAAAAAATGGCGAACTTAGCCACTAAAGCTGGCGTAGAGGCAATAAACAATGACAATCGCTTTCGGGTGCACGCCCCCATTATTGGTATGAGCAAGTCGGAGATTATTCAACTTGGCGCAACACTTGGGGTTGACTATTCACAAACTGTTTCTTGCTATCAGGCCAATGATTTAGGTGAAGCTTGCGGTGAATGCGAATCTTGCCGACTCAGGCAAGTAGGCTTTAAATCTGCTGGCGTTATCGATCCAACACGCTATCGCAAATAAAGTTCGGCACCCGCTTTACCTCTATTGCTTCTGAGTTTCCAGCATCCTAGCAACGTAGCGCGCGATTAAATCCACCTCTAGGTTCACTTCATCATCTTGCTTTAAATGACCGAGCGTGGTGTTTTGCAAAGTATGCGGGATGATATTGATATCAACGACGCAGGCATTCGCAAGATCTTCAGTTTTATTCACCGTCAGTGAAACCCCATTCACCACGATAGAGCCCTTGTAAGCTAAAAAAGAGGCAAGCTCTTGAGGTGCTTCAATTTTGAGAAGCCAAGAACCATGTGGGTCTTTCGCCACCGCAGCAAAGTGGGTAATCTTGCCTACCCCATCCACATGCCCACTCACCAAATGACCGCCGAGACGATCGTTAAGTCGCATCGCCTTTTCTAAATTCACTGGGCCAACAACATTCAAGCCAACTGTTTTATTTAACGACTCTTGTGAAATATCCAAGCTGAAGGTATTGCCCTCAATCTTGGTTACGGTCATACAAGCGCCCTGAATAGCAATACTGTCGCCTAGGACAACATCATTTAGATAATGGGCTGGAACTTCAATTTGCAAGTGCAGCCCATCTCCCGCAGGAGTAGCGCTTTTAATTTTGCCAATAGCAGTAATGATTCCAGTAAACATGGGGAGATTTTATTCCTAAGCTGTTTTGGCTAGGCGTAAACGCATATCCGGCCCAAACATTGCCTGATCGAAGATGTGCCAATTTTGTCTTTGCTCTAGCGCTGTTAATGGCGATATGTTAGCCATGCCAATGCCATCACCCATTAAGAAGGGTGCGTAATACAACAGCAACTCGTCAACACAGTTTTCTCGAATTAATGATCCATTTAATTTAAATCCAGCCTCTACATGAATCTCATTCATCTCACGCTCTTGCGACAGATAAGTAAACAGCTTTGGCAAATCGACTTTGCCGTTTGCATTCGGTAAGGCAAGGACGTCAATGCCGCGTGCTTCAAATACTTTTGCACATCGCTCTTTTTCTGGGGTATCGAGTTTTCCACAAACGAGAATCACACCCGAATGATCAAGATTGTCAAAGACTTTAGAATTCTCGGGAGTCTCCAGCTTTGAATCCACAATCACTCGCCAAGGCTGTCGCTCAGTATCGACATCGCGCACATTGAGAGTAGGGTTATCTTCTTTAACTGTGCCCACGCCCGTGAGGATGGCACAGGCCTGAGCGCGCCAGTGATGTCCATCAGCACGCGCTAGAGGTCCAGTAATCCACTGACTAGTGCCATCCGCCAAAGCGGTCTTCCCATCCAAGCTTGCTGCAATTTTGAGACGAACCCAAGGCAAACCCCTTGTCATTCTAGAAATAAAGCCACGATTCAAGGCCTCTGCTTCAGCCCGCAAGAGACCACAGCGCACCTCTATGCCCGCAGCCCTTAATTGCTCTAAACCTTTTCCAGCAACGAGTGGATTTGGATCCGACATTGCAACAATCACCAGAGCTGGTTTTGCTGCGATGAGTTCATTAACGCAAGGTGGCGTTCTACCGGTGTGACTGCAAGGTTCTAGGGTGACATAAATAGTTGACCCCTCTGGATGAAAACCATTGGCACGAACGTCAGCGAGAGCTTGTACTTCGGCATGCGCACCGCCAACCTTCTGGGTATAACCCCGCCCAAGGGCCTTGCCGTCCCGCACCACTACACAACCAACCCGCGGATTAGGATTAGACAAATAAAGTGATTTAGAGGCCTCAGTGAGGGCCTGGCTCATGAATTCATGGTCTAAAGCGATGTACATACTAGTATTAAAACCGATTAGCGGTATGAATTGGAAATTCATACCTTATCTGGCAGATTTGGCTATCAGAGCCCTGCCAAGAACTCCTCGGCTTAAAATAGAAGGCTATGCCAAATAAACTCACCCCTACCCAAGAAATCATTACTGAGCTTCGTGCTGGCAGGATGGTGATTTTGGTTGACGAAGAAGATCGTGAAAATGAGGGCGATCTCGTAATCGCCGCCGATCACGTCAGTGCTGAGGCGATTAATTTCATGGCAAAACATGGTCGCGGCCTCATTTGCCTTACGCTGACTCGCGAACGCTGCCAACAACTCAATTTACCCCTGATGGTACGTGATAACGGCACCTCAATGGGTACCAACTTCACCGTCTCAATTGAGGCGGCAAGTGGCGTCACCACTGGAATTTCTGCTGCCGACCGTGCCCACACGATTTCAGTGGCGGTGGCGGTAAAAGCAAAACCGAATGACCTAGTTCAACCTGGTCACATTTTTCCATTGATGGCACAACCAGGTGGCGTACTGATTCGCTCCGGCCATACTGAGGCAGGCTGTGATTTAGCGGCGCTTGCTGGTTGCTCGCCGACTTCCGTCATTTGCGAAATCATGAAAGATGATGGCACAATGGCACGCTTGCCAGATTTGCTAGAGTTTGCAAAAGAACATCAATTGAAGATTGGTAGCATTGCTGACCTGATTCAATATCGCAGTCAAAACGAAAGTATTGTGATTCGCGAAGGCGAAAGAGAGTTCGCCACTCCTTGGGGCAATTTTCAGGGCATCATCTATCGAGATACCCCGAGCTCTTGCATTCATATTGCCCTGGTTAAGGGTAAGCCGTCTGAGAATCAAGAAACGCTTGTGCGGGTTCATGAGCCCCTGTCAGTTTTGGACTTTCTAGAAGCCAAAAGCAGCACTCACTCCTGGCCTCTCGCTCAAGCCTTACAAGAAATTGCTAAAGCTCCAGCTGGAGTAGCAGTTTTATTAAATGCTTCGGGCGTTGCCGCGCCCAATGATGTAGATTGGTTGGCGCAGTTTCAAAAACTGAACGGCATTGACCAGCAATCAGAAAAGCCACTGGCTCGTAAAACGGATTTCCGTAGCTACGGCATTGGCGCTCAGATTCTCAAAGACCTTGGGGTTGGCAAGATGCGATTATTGGCAAACCCTGCTCCTACTCCGAGTCTATCGGGGTATAAATTAGAAGTGACCGGATATCAACCTTTCACATCACCTCAGTAATCAAATGTCATCTACAAAATAATCATGAGCGATCAAGCTAACAACTTCAACAGTAATCCAGGCGTCGGTGTTTTAGAGGTTGACCTCACAGGACAAGACTTTCGGATTGGCATCGTTCAGGCGCGCTTTAATGAAGAGCATTGCGTTGCACTCAGTAATGCCTGTATTAAAGAATTGATCGCATTAGGCGTAGCCCAAGAAGATATTCGCCTAGTAACGGTTCCTGGCGCTTTGGAAATTCCATTTGCTTTGCAAAAATTAGCCCAGACTGGTGAGTTCGATGGCTTGGTTGCGCTGGGCGCCGTGATCCGTGGCGAGACCTACCACTTTGAATTGGTCTCCAACGAATCTGCCGCCGGAATCACGCGCGTCTGTATTGATACCGGCCTTCCGATTGCCAATGGTGTACTCACCTGCGATACCGATGAACAGGCCAATGTCCGCGTTGAGGTTAAGGGTGCTGACTGCGCACGCGCAGTTATTGAGATGGCTAATCTAGCGTTGGCACTCATTCCCGATCTTGATATTGAGATCAACCCAAACTCATCACAGTAAATCCAAAGAAGAAGTTAATGACCAAAAACGCCACCACTCCAAACGCCGATAAATCATCAGGCAAAAGCACCGCCCCAAAGCGAGCGCTAACGCCACGTCGTCGTGCCCGCGAGTACGCTCTCCAAGGCGTGTATCAGTGGTTAGTGATGCGTCGCGCCGGCAGCCTTCCTAATGCCACCCTGATTGCAAAACAATTAGCGGAAGACCCAGCTTTTGCACGCTGCAAACTCGATCTATTCCAGGGAATTTTTGAAGGCGTGGTGGAGCGTGCAGATGAGCTCGATAGCTTAATTACCCCCGCACTAGATCGCCCAAGTAATGAACTCTCTCCTGTAGAACACGCCGCGCTACTGATCGGTACCTATGAGCTAGCTGCTGACCTATCGGTTCCCTATAAGGTAGCGATTAACGAGGCTGTAGAGCTTGCTAAAACCTTTGGTGGTACCGATGGTCACAAATACGTCAATGGGGTTCTTGACCTCCTTGCACAGTCCCTCCGAAGTGCCGAAACTAAGGCTAACTAGCGCAGCAAGGGGCGCCCTTAGCGATTACTCCTTCACCCACCACTCTGAGAGGGATAAAATCAAAAAATAAGGAATTTGCCCATTTTGTGGAGCCAAAACTTATTCGTATAAAAATAAACTTGATGAGACCTACGCCATGCAAAAAATTGATATTTGTACATTATTAAAAGACCCTAGCCTTTTTAGAGAAGAGGCCTTTATCAACGGTCAATGGGTTAAGGCAACTAGCGGTAACACTTTTGCCGTCAACAATCCCGCCACTGAAGAAATCATTGCCGAAGTTGCTAATCTCAATGCGGGTGATGCTCAATTGGCAATCGATGCGGCCGCACAAGCATTACAAGGATGGCGTAGCAAAACCGGCAAAGAGCGCGCCATCATCATGCGCAAGTGGTTTGATCTAATCATTCAGAACACTGCAGATCTGGCAATCTTGATGACCTTAGAGCAGGGTAAACCCCTCGCTGAGTCCACTGGTGAAATTGCTTACGGCGCCTCCTTTATTGAATGGTTTGCAGAAGAAGCCAAGCGGGTCTCTGGCGATATCCCCACCAGCACCTGGGGCGATAAACGCATCATGGTTTTAAAACAGCCGATCGGGGTTTGTGCTGCCATCACGCCTTGGAATTTTCCCAATGCCATGATCACTCGTAAGATTGCGCCAGCTATGGCGGCAGGCTGCACCATCGTGATTAAGCCAGCCGAGCAAACCCCGCTGTCAGCACTAGCACTCGCGGAACTAGCAATTCGGGCCGGCATTCCGAATGGTGTGATAAATATTCTGACGGCTGATGCGAATAACTCGATTGCGATTGGTAAAGCGATATGCGAATCGTCTACCGTTCGCCATATTTCCTTTACTGGATCTACAGAAGTAGGTCGCATTCTAATGGCACAAAGCGCCCCCACCGTTAAGAAGTTGGCTCTAGAGCTTGGCGGTCATGCACCCTTCATTGTTTTTGAAGATGCAGACATTGATGCAGCCGTTGCTGGTGCCATCATCTCCAAATATCGCAACTCTGGCCAAACTTGTGTTTGCGCTAATCGTATTTATGTCCACAAAAAAATACATGACGTCCTTGTGGAAAAATTTGCCAAGGCCGTACAAGCCATCAAAGTAGGCAATGGCCTAGAGAGTGGCATTTCTCAAGGTCCATTGATTGATATGCCTGCACTTGAAAAAGTGGAGAGACATGTGGCTGATGCACTTAGCAAAGGCGCAAAACTGGTCATTGGCGGAAAACGTTCCGCGCAAGGCGGCAGCTTCTATGAACCAACTATTCTGGCAAA
>CAIMOW010000052.1 GCA_903843235.1 uncultured beta proteobacterium
TACGCTGGCATGTTTTGCCAGTACGTCATAAGACATTAAGCGCATGGTTAACCAGCCCCAGAGTAATGGAGGAAGCACAGCCACCAAGGGGGGCATCCACCACACTGGTAATGTCAGCATTACCAGTGCTAAACAAATTAAGGCAGACCAAAGTGTATAAAAAATACCTCCCAATAAACCGCCGCCACGTTTGCATTCCAAATCTTGATATGCCGATTGACGTGAAACAGTATTAATAATGGCAGGGACTGTTGTAAAAGCAATGAGCACTAATAAGCTTATGCAGATGAGCGGGATTAGCAGCATCACAAAAAATAAAGGAGCAATCCATGCCCTTGCATTTTCAAAGCCAGCCCAGATCAAGCCATCTTGAATCCAGCTAGTAAAAATAGATGTTGTCAGAAACACGCTCAGCATTTCAAGCGCAGGAGTCCAAGTGAGCCAGATCATGCAGCCCCATAACACTGACACAATCAGAAATGGACGCAGACTCAACCACATCATGCGTGGATGCATCGTGCCTATAAGGGCTAAGCCAAAGGATTTGATCACTTGCTGCAAATTTTCCATAAAACTCCTATATGCCAAGTAGAGTCGCTACTTGCGCAGTGATTTTTTAATTTCTCCAATTGAGAGAAGAAAGCATTGCCATTGTTGTATAAAAAGATTATTGGAGACTGATAAGTCTCTCACACCGGTTGGATGGATCACCTTGGGAAAGATGGCGGTTTTAAACAAGACATCCCACCAAGGAAATAGGATTCCAAAATTACATCCGCCTAAGACATTAGGCTTACCTATAACTTCATGACCAAAGCCAACCGCATGATGCATGCGATGAAACATCGGGGAAATTAAGAAATACTGAAATCTACCCAAGCTTACTTTGATATTGGCATGTTGCCAACTTTGAATAAATTGACTAACTACCACTAAAGCAATGAATTGGCCAGGTGAAACTCCAAACAATAAAGCAAAGAATGCAAATACCACTGCCCGTAAAATATCATCAAGAATATGGTTTCGATTATCCGACCATGCAGTCATGACAGTTTGGCTATGGTGCAAAGAATGGAGTTTCCACCACCAGTTAAAGGTATGCGAAGCGCGGTGATATAGATACTCAACAAGATCAAGCAAGATGAGATAAATCAAAAAACTGATGAGAGGTATCGAGGTGATGGGCTCCCACCAGGATTCGACATTAAGGCGCTCAAAGCGAAAGTCGTGCAAGATCGAATCCATCTCAAAAAAGAATCCTGATAAAGCAATGAATATCAGACCATGAAAAATACCAAGACGATGAAATAAGGTATATATCACATCGGCCGCTGTCGACTTAGCGAAACGCTTTTGAGTTTCCGCTGGTGCAATGCGCTCCCAGGTTCTAAGAATAACAATGATCAAAAAGATTTGTATGCAACCAAACAAAAACCAATCTAATCCATCAAACGCATCTTCTGCCCAACCCATGAGGTTAAATTGATACAAAATAGGCGCAAGGACCTTGTCGAACAAGCACTCTTGTACGGCAGCATATCCTACTGATATCGGTGAGGTAATGAAGCTAAAATCCATATCTAATTGTGGACTATTTGCCTTACTTTGGTAGGGTTCCAAAACAAAAACCGCGATTCTTCAGATTGATAATCAATTGCTCTAGAACCGCTGGAGCCCAGGAATCCTTTCTGGACCAAATTCCTAAATGCGCCATAGCGATGTCACCATCCTGAAGGTTTGTACTCGCTTTTTCTAGCAAGACTGAATTTGGGTGAGTTTTCGAACTGAGTTCATCCCCTAAAAATCCAGCATCACTCCAGCCAATATGCTGGTAACCACACTGATTACCCATATTAATTAGTCGTGGGGAAGTCTTTCCCCCAGGTGCACGCCAAATTTTTTGAATCGATGAACCCGTCAACTCCTTAAAGCGATCGTCCACCCTGCGAATCTCTCTACAAAAACTGGCTTCGTTATACAAAATAGTTTCACCGGTCTTTGGGCCAAACTGAGGTCTCTCAAAGACTTCCTTATTCGAAGCGTCTTTTAAAAAGTACACATGGTCATAGGTATGACTACCAAAGTGATGCCCTTCTCGCAAACGATCTTGCCAGTATGACTTCCAAGAATCGTCTAAAGCAAAATCGCCACGACTGGTTTTTTCATTGGCAAGAAAAAAGGTGGCTTTAACGTGTTGACGATTGAGCACATCAGAAACCAGTTGCGCAACTGACATATTGCCCGTATCAAAGCTGAGGTAAACAGTCTTATTGCAACTAGCGCCCTGAGCCAGAACTGAGAAAGAACAAGCTATCGAAACGAGGAAGGCAAAAAGGCGCAGCATTTATTCCCAAGCGGCCCGTGGTGTGAAGAAAACGCCATGAGGAGATTTTCCAACAGGAATAGTTGCAATAAGTTTCATTGAGGAAATATCAATCACGCCTACTTTCTTTGCAAAACGGAATGTCACCCACATCGTTTTTCCATCTGGCGTTATTTCCATATCATCTGGACCAGAAGGTAGTCCTGTGATGTCACCTACTTTTTCAAGGGTCTGCATATTAATCAGGCTGATCGTAGAAGCAATGCGATTACTCACGAAGACTTGCTTCTTATCGCCTAAAGGCCGGAAGTTATGAGCCCCCTTGCCAGTCGAGATACGCTTGACTTCTTTGCGATTTTTCCAATCGATCACTTGCACATTATCTTCACCAGTAATACCAACCAATAAATACTGATCGCCGGGTGTCATCCATAAGCCTGCGGGTGTGTTGCCTGTTGGCATTTTCCAAAGAAGCGTCTGTGTTGCCAAATCAATCGCAGCGAGTTCGCTTGAGTCCTGCAATGTAATGAAAGCGATCTTGCTATCGGACGTATAGGCGATATGACTTGGTGTCTTTGCCAGCTTAATGGTTTTGGCGAGCTTCAAATTTGCACCGTCAGCAGCATAAATATCAACGCGATCTAAACGATTGCCATTAGCGATAAACCATTTATGGTTTGGTGAATAGCCAATTTGATAAGGATCAATAATCTCTGGAATTTTTCCGGTAAGTTCGCCATTGACTGGATTCATTAACTGAACATCGTTACCTGCTGCATTGGCAATGAGAAGGATCTTCTGATCTGGAGTGATCATGAGGTGATGTGGCTCCTTGCCAACTGGAATTGTCTTGATGACTTTTCTGGTCGGCATATCAATCAGACTCACACTTGCCTCAGCTGAATTCAACACGATAGCGAGTTTAGGTTCGGCTAAAGTGGGGGCTGGAGGTGTTTGGGCGAAAGTAATCGAACCACAAGCAATGAGGGCGAAGAAAATAACGGTCACAAGGCTATGCAAGCGATGATTGTGAATAAATGTGTACATACCGTATTGTAAGCAATCTAATGAGCTCTAAATGAACTCCAAAACAAAGATTTAACCTATCGCAAGCTAGTCAGAACCTTTTCGAGGCGCTTTAAGGACATTGGAGTTGGTGTTTTTAATTCCTGCGCATACAAGGCCACTCTGAGCTCCTCTAACTGCCAGCGGAAATCTTGCAAGGCTTGATCTTCAACCATGGCATAAGAGGCTGAACCCTTACTGCCTTGGAGTAATTTTTGCCAAGGGCGATGAACGGACTCCCAGTCCTTTTGACACTGAGCGTCACGACTTGGATTGGCGCGCAACTTATCAATTCTCATGGCCACCCCCTTCAAATAGCGCGGTAGATGCACTAGCTGTGGGTATGGGATATCGGATACAAATTTTGGGAAAACTAAGCCCTGAATCTGCGCTTGAATATCAGCATGAGCTGCAGCAGAGGCTGCCTTTGCTTGAGGAAGTTTTTTTTGTAAGTCTGCGTATGCCTGCAGCGCATTGAGGGCATGGCGAGCAATCTCCTGCGCAATCAGCGCTAAACGCGGCTTACCCTCTTGAAGGCGCACCTCGAACTGGCTTGCGCTAGTTGGTAACGGGTCCATTAAAAAGGCTCTCTCGACCGCTAAATTCAGAATCTGCTCTATCAAGCTATCGACTGACCCCACATTAATAAATAAGAGGCCCAATTCACGAATGCCTGGTAATTGCTTTTGCAA
>CAIMOW010000053.1 GCA_903843235.1 uncultured beta proteobacterium
GCATCGAGTCAGCTCCTGAAGAAGCGATCCATAAATACATTCCCAAGGTGGTTGCAGTTAGCCTAGAAAAGAATCAGATTCCGCAAGATGCCATTAGCATCTCAGTCTCTGAGATTAGCCAGACTCGCGATGGAGGGATAGTCAAGAGTATTTCCAAAACTGTTCTTGGCTGGCGCTCAACCGAGGCCATGAATCCCGCTTCAACTATGAAGCTGGTGACCACCCTTACAGGATTAGATGTTTTAGGCCCTCAGTATCGCTGGCGTACCAAACTCTATACCGATGGAACTATTCATCAGGGAGTATTAAAAGGAAACCTTTACCTGCAAGGAAGTGGCGATCCTAAACTGATTCCGGAAGAGTTGGCGCGGATGATGAAAGACCTGCAAGGATTGGGAATCCAAAAAATCGATGGCAATCTCATCTTTGATCGAAGCGCTTATGCTGCTAGCGTCATGGAGCAAAGCACTATCGATGGCGAATCGTTGCGTGCCTATAACGTTGCGCCGGATCCTTTGCTCTATGCCTTTCGCACCCTATCGTTCCAAATAGGGAAATCTCGCACCGCTGACTTTATAGATATCAATTACACCCCTGCGCTTTCTAATTTCAAGATTAGCAATGAAATGCAACTCGTTGATCGATCTTGTGACTCATGGAAGAAAGACATCCGTTTTGAGATCAATCCCGAAAACGGTAGCGCATCCACAAGTCAAAGTATTAGCGTTGCATTTTCTGGAGTATTTCCAAATGGATGCAGAGGGGTCGTCTATAACGTCGTTGCCTTAGATGCCAACACCTTCTTAACCCGAGGCTTTATCGCAGCCTGGGAGTTGGCTGGTGGTACTTGGGCGCAAACCCCAACAGGTAACAATGGCACCGTGCCGATCACCGCCAGACCACTCATGCAATTTGAGGGCATTAACTTGGCTGATGACGTACAAGATATTAATAAGTATTCAAATAATGTCATGGCTAGACAATTGATGCTGACCTTAGCTCTTGAAAAAATGGGTAAGCCAGCAACTACAGAAAATGGTGAATTAGTGATTCAGGGGTGGCTCAAAAAAATGGGCCTGCAGTTTCCGGAACTCGTGATTGAGAACGGCTCTGGGCTCTCGCGCAATGAATCCATTTCAGCTCAGCACATGAATGAACTCCTTGTCACCGCCCGTAAGCTCGCCGTCGCTGAGACATTTTATAACAGTCTACCTTTAGCGGGGGCTGATGGAACAATGCGAAATCGTCTAATGACTCAATTGCGAAAATTTCTGCATCTGAAGAAAAAACCTGAAGCCAGGATTAAAACAGGCTCACTCTCTGATGTACGAGCGATCTCAGGTTATGTGATTAGTAAGTCTGGAAAGATGTACGTCGTCACCTCATTCATCAATCATCCCAATGCCTGGAGAGGCTTAGAGGCGCATGATCAATTACTGGCGTGGTTACTGGAAGATGGACCCGAACCAAAGCAGGCGCGCTGAAGTCGATCCCTCACCCCATCCCACTCTTCGCCGGCAGGCGGCTCTGGGAACAAAATCAAATCCCAACCCTGTTGATCTAGGTCACGCAAAAAGCGATATAGGCGGCTTGCAAATGCAGCGCTATCACTCGGTACTGTGACCTCTTCAAAATAGACTGAAGGATGACCATCCTCTCCCAATGAAGAATCGGAATCCCACACCGCCACAGCCACACGAGACTTAATGTCAGGGAATTCACTTAAAGCATCTAAGACTCGTCCAGGCGCATAGAGTCGTAATGGAGTAGTTGGCGCGTAATGCGCCCTCAGACTTCCAGACACTCTAGGAATGTTTGTCCCTGAATTATTAGCCTCATTTTCTCCAGTTTGAGATACCTTGATACCGGTCTTAGTAAAGATTTCACTCGGGGTAATGGCGCCAGGTCGAAGCAGCAGTGCATGATTAGCTGAAGATAAATCAACGATGGTCGATTCAATACCGACTTCACAATCACCGCCATCCAACACCATCAAATCGAGCATACCTACGAATTCACTACGAACATCGGCAGCACTCGTCGGCGAAACCTTACCAAAACAATTAGCGGAAGGTGCTACAACACCACCCTTAAATTTACGCAATAACTCTTGCGCCATAGGATGCGCAGGCGCGCGAATGGCTACCGTATCTTGGCCACCTGTAATTTCATTTAAAACGCTTTTATCTTTTTTGAATACTAAGGTAAGTGGGCCAGGCCAAAATGCATTAATGATCTGCAAGGCCTCTTCAGACAAATCACGCACCCAAGGACTAACTAAAGCAGCCCAATCAATTTGAGCTACATCATATTTTTCTGGCGCAGACAAATGAACAATCAACGGATGATGAGAAGGTCTGCCTTTAGCAGTGAAGATTTTTTTAATCGCATCTGGGTTTCTAGCATCAGCACCCAAGCCATATACCGTCTCGGTTGGAAATGCTACCAACCCACCATCCCGTAAGGTTTGCACTGCTTCGTTGATCACTGCAGATGATTGCAGTGCTGTACTGTTAGTAGACATTGCCTAGGGCTTAAGACCTAACTCAAGTGCAACCGCGGAACAGGCTTGACGCGCGGCACCCAAGGATTCACCCAAACAATTAACGTGTCCCATCTTGCGCCCAATACGAGGCTCAGACTTCCCATACAGATGCAACTTCGCATCCGAGTGAGCAAGCACTTTATCCCAAGCAGGCTCTCTCGGCTTATCTTCACTACCCTCAAACCAAAGATCGCCCAATAAGTTAAGCATCGATACTGGGGTAAGCAAGCGGGTATCACCTAAGGGCAGGCGTGCCATAGCTCTGACTTGTTGTTCAAACTGGCTACTGACACAAGCATCCATGGTGTAGTGACCGGAGTTATGTGGGCGTGGCGCAATCTCATTAGCAACGATGTCGCCACTCTTAAGAACAAAGAATTCTACACAGAGAACGCCTACGTAATCAATCTTCCGTATTAAGGCTTTTGCTGCCCCAATAATTTTCTTCTCTTGCTCTGGCTTGAGTGATGGCGCCGGCACTGTAGAGGTATACAAAATACCATCGCGATGCATATTTTGCGAAACTGGGTAAGCCACCACAGCATCGTCATAGCCACGCACTACCAAAGCTGAAACTTCAAAATCTAAGTCCATACGCATTTCAAGAACACAAGGTACTCGGCCAAATGCATTCCAAGCTGTCGTCAAGCCTTCTGCGTCATAAACAGTTGCCTGACCTTTGCCGTCATACCCCATGCGAGCAGTCTTCAAAATCCCAGGAAAAAGATCGGTCGGAACATGCGCAATATCTGCATCGTGCTCGATCACAAAGTTAGGTGCAGGTCCGATATTGGTTTCTGCTTTCCAGGTAGCTAAGAACTTTTTCTCAGCAATGCGGTTTTGTACTAAAGAGACACAACTACTACGTGGGGCCACAAAGACACCTAAAGACTCCAGCTCATCTAAGGCTTGAGCTGGGACATTTTCAAATTCGGTACTGACTGAAGTGCAAAGCGCTGCCATTTCTTTTAAAGCAGCAGAATCGGTGTAATCGGCTTGAATAAACTTTTCGGCAATAGAACCAGCGGGGCTATTAGATCCAGGATCTAAAACACAAACTTTGTATCCCATCGCTTGTGCAGCCTGGGTAAACATCCGCCCCAACTGACCGCCACCCAATATTCCTAAATACGAACCCGGCAAAATGGGTTTCATACGATCTGCCATGTAATTAATATCCCGGCAAATTCATGGAGCGTGCGGCTTCCGATTGATTAGAACGGAAATCCTCTAAACGCTTAGCCAAACTAGCATCATGCAAAGCCAAACTAGCAATCACGTGTAAAGCAGCATTAGCAGCGCCAGCCTCACCAATAGCAAATGTTGCCACTGGAATACCTTTAGGCATTTGCACAATCGAATACAAAGAATCTTCACCGCGCAAATATTTGCTCGCAACAGGCACCCCATAGACGGGAACAATGGTTTTCGAGGCAAGCATCCCAGGCAAGTGAGCTGCGCCACCAGCACCGGCGATGATGGCCTGCAAACCATTCGCCTGAGCTTTTTCGGCGTACTTAAACATGTCATCAGGCATGCGATGGGCAGAGAGCACCTTCGCTTCATGAGCAATGCCAAATTGCTCGAGCATTTGAGCGGCGTGCTGCATCGTGTCCCAATCAGAATTGGAACCCATCACTATTCCTACTACTGGTATTTTGCTCATTACTTCTCCAAAAACCCTGAATTCTTTAACAGAGCCCTATTATCCCAGCCTTTTAGGGCTTTGGAAAATGAAGTCCGATTAGGCCTGAGTTAGGCGAGTTAAGGCCTCGCGATACTTTTGGGCAGTTTTTTCAATAACATCAGCTGGTAATTCTGGAGCTGGGGCTGTTTTAGGCCATAACTTGCCATCTACTTGGGCGGTTTCAAGCCAATCTCGCACGAACTGTTTGTCATACGATGGGGGGTTGGCGCCAACATAATAAGTTTCGGCAGGCCAGAAACGGGAAGAATCGGCCGTCAGAATTTCATCCATGAGCACTAATTGACCGGTATCGTCAAGACCAAACTCAAACTTGGTATCAGCGATGATGATCCCGCGAGTGGCTGCGTATTCAGATGCTTCTTTATAAAGACGAATACTCACTTCACGAATTTGCTTAGCCAACTTTTCGCCAATAATCTCAATGACTTTTTCAAAAGAAATATTTTCATCGTGCTCGCCTACATCTGCTTTAGCGGCAGGGGTAAAAATTGGCTCAGGTAACTTTTGGGCATTTTCCAAACCTGGAGGCAAAGCAATCCCGCAAACCTGACCGCTTTCTTTGTAGTCCTTCCAGCCACTACCCGCTAAATAACCGCGCACAACGGCTTCAACTAAGATCGGCTTCAGACGCTTTGCTACTACCGCACGACCTTTGACTTGAGATATCTCATCAGGAGTCACGACGGTAGTTGGATCAATTCTAGTTAAATGGTTGGGGATAACTGAGGCTAGCTTATCGAACCAAAAGTTCGCCATTTGATTGAGAACGATACCCTTCTCAGGAATAGGCTGCCCCATCACCACATCAAAGGCGGATAAACGGTCAGTAGTGATCATCAATAACTTGTCGTCACCGAGCGCATAGACATCACGCACTTTTCCCTTGGATAGCAAAGGTAAGGACTGAATAGAGGTGGCGTACAAAGCAGACATATTGAACTCACTTCACGATCTGGGCTAATTTGCCACTCTTATACAACTCTGCCATTTTCTCTAAAGAAATCGGTTTTATTCTTGACGCTTGACCAGCGGAGCCAAATGCATTGAAACGCGCAATACACACTTTCTTAGCAGCTTCGCGCGCTGGCTTCAAATAATCACGGGGATCAAACTTGCCTGGATTCTCAAAGAGGTAGCGGCGGATTGCACCTGTCATTGCCAAACGAATATCGGTATCAATATTAATCTTACGGACACCATTCTTGATCCCCTCTTGAATCTCTTCAACAGGTACGCCATAAGTCTCTTTCATATCGCCACCAAACTCACGGATCTCTGCCAGCAATTCTTGTGGGACGCTAGACGAACCATGCATCACTAAGTGCGTATTTGGAATACGCGCATGAATTTCTCTAATGCGATCAATTGCCAAAATATCACCTGTAGGCTTCTTAGTAAACTTGTATGCGCCGTGACTTGTACCAATCGCAATCGCCAAGGCATCACACTGGGTAGCCTTAACAAAGTCCGCAGCTTGCTCAACATCGGTAAGCAATTGTTCGCGGGTCATCGTGCCGTCAGCACCATGCCCATCTTCCTTGTCGCCCTTCATGGTCTCTAAAGAACCCAATACGCCAAGCTCGGCTTCTACAGTAACGCCGATTGAGTGTGAAAATTTCACAACCTCTCTGGATACATCTACGTTGTATTCATAGCTAGCAACTGACTTACCGTCAGCTTCAAGGGAGCCATCCATCATCACACTGGTGAAGCCGCTCTTGATTGCCGCCATACAAACCGCAGGACTCTGACCATGGTCTTGATGCATGACGACTGGAATATGCGGATAAGCCTCAACAGCAGCGGATATTAAATGACGAAGGAATGCTTCGCCTGCGTACTTACGGGCTCCAGCAGACGCTTGCATGATGACTGGAGAGTCTGCCTCACTTGCAGCCTCCATGATGGCCGTCACTTGCTCTAAGTTATTAACGTTAAATGCTGGCAAGCCATAACCGTTTTCAGCGGCATGATCCAAGAGTTGTCGTAAAGATACTAAGGCCATGGTGTTCTCTTAAGTCTAGGTTGTTAAATGAATAATTAAATCGGAATGTTTTTTAATAAAACCGTTATTTCACATGAATAATCTTGAGTGTATTGGTTCCACCAGGCTCCCCCATTGGCTCGCCACATGTCAATACAACCGTGTCGCCTTTTTTTACCGCGCCCCACTTTTTCAAGCAATCTTCGACTTCTTGCAATGCAGTATCGCGGTCTTTAGTGAAATCCAAGCCGATTGGAGTAACGTTGCGATAAGTACTTAAAGAACGCTGCGTGGCTATCTTTGAAGTCAAAGCAAAGATAGGTACATGAATATTGTGGCGACTCATCCAGATTGGTGTTGAACCAGAATCTGTCAGAGCGGCAACCGCATTGGCATTTAAATGGTGGGCAGTAAATAGCGCACCCAAGGCAATGGTTTGATCAATACGTGCAAACGTTTGATCTAAGAAGTCGGTATCCAGCTTTACGCGATTAGATTTTTCTGCTTCTATACAAATCTCAGCCATAGCTTTAATAGTTTGTACCGGATACATACCAGCTGCAGATTCGGCAGAGAGCATAACCGCATCAGTGCCATCCAATACTGCATTAGCAACATCGCTGACCTCTGCACGAGTAGGTACAGGCGCATTAATCATCGACTCCATCATTTGAGTCGCAGTAATTGTAAATTTATCAGCCTCAAGCGCCAACTTAATCATGCGCTTTTGCAAAGCTGGCACGGCAGGATTACCAACCTCGATTGCCAAATCACCACGCGCAACCATGATGCCATCGCTCTCAGCAATAATGCTCTCCAAAGAGCCGGGCATGATAGCTTCGGCACGCTCAACTTTTGCAATTGTCTTCACTTTACCTACGCCATACTTCGCACTTGCGGCATCTGCCAACTTTCGTGCGTAAGCCATATCGGCACCATCTTTTGGAAAGCTAATAGCCAAAAAGTCCACGCCCATTGCAATAGCAGCATCTAAATCAGCAATGTCTTTTTCAGTTAAAGCTGGCGCAGTTAAGCCTCCGCCAGCCCGGTTAATACCTTTGTTGTTAGAAAGCGGCCCGCCCTGCTCTACGCGGGTATATATTTCTCCACCCTTAACGCTTTCTACACGCAACACAACCAAGCCATCATTCAATAACAGACGATCACCTGGCTTGACATCGGTTGGTAACTCCTTGTAATCAAGGCCAACGCGTTCTTGATTACCCAGCTCGCAATCTACATCCAAAATAAATTGTTCGCCTTCTTTAAGTAAAATCTTACTATCAGCAAACTTGCCTACGCGAATTTTAGGTCCTTGAAGGTCAGCCATAATGCCAACTTCTTTACCAACTTCAGCGGAGATACTGCGCACTAGGTCATGACGCGCTTTGTGATCAGCAACAGTTCCGTGAGAGAAGTTCATTCGCACAACATCAACACCCGCACGAATCATCTCACGCAACACTTCAGGCTTTTCAGAGGCCGGCCCTAAGGTGGCAATGATTTTTGTTGCTCTCAGCATATTTAGTCTTTCGCTCTTTCAGCAAGTACTGCAAAGGCTGGCAAGGTTTTTCCTTCCAAGAATTCTAGGAAAGCACCGCCGCCAGTAGAGATGTAATCCACTTGATTTTGAATTCCATATTTGGCAATTGCTGCCAAGGTATCGCCACCGCCGGCGATAGAGAATGCTGGTGAATGCGCAATAGCTGCAGCCAACATCTTGGTGCCACCGCCAAACTGATCAATCTCAAATACACCTAGTGGGCCATTCCAAACAATCGTGCCAGCGTGAGCCAGCATGATCGATAAACGTGCTGCGGTCTTTGGGCCGATATCCAAAATCATGTCATCTTCAGCAACCTGATCTGTAGCAACTCGGTTGGCGCGCGCCAAAGGCGAGAGTTCATTGGCGACCACCACATCTTCAGGAATAGGTACATGCGCACCGCGCTTCTCCATAATCTCCATGATCTCGCGAGCTTCATCAACTAAGTCTGGCTCAGCTAAAGATTTACCGATTGGAAGACCCTTTGCCAACATAAAGGTATTGGCAATGCCGCCACCAACAATCAACTCATCTACTTTGTCAGCCAATGCTTTTAAGATGGTTAATTTGGATGACACCTTAGACCCAGCAACAATCGCGACTAGCGGGCGCTTAGGACTTGCCAATGCACGACTCAAAGCATCAAGTTCTGCAGCCATCAATGGGCCGGCACAAGCAATCGGCGCAAACTTTGCTACCCCATTGGTAGTTGCTTCAGCACGATGGGCCGTACCAAATGCATCGTTTACATAAACATCACAGAGTGCAGCAATCTTTTTTGACAACTCATCAGAATTCTTTTTCTCGCCTATATTCAAACGGCAGTTTTCAAGCAAAACCAAGTCACCAGGATTGAGCTCAAACCCACCATCTACCCAATTACTAACTAGCGGCACCTTGCGATTGAGTAATTCAGCAATCCGATGGGCCACTGGAGCAAGACTGTCTTCCGGCTTAAATTGACCCTCTGTTGGACGTCCTAGATGAGAAGTCACCATGACGGCTGCTCCAGCGTCTAAACATATCTGGACCGCAGGCATAGAGGCTCGAATCCGGGTATCCTCAGTAATATTGCCTGCCTCGTCTTGCGGCACATTCAGGTCGGCGCGGATTAAAACCCGCTTTCCTTTAAGAAGGCCTGCAGTGGCTAAATCACTTAAGCGTTTGACTTTTAATAAGGTGTCCGGCATAGGGGGATATTCGGTGAAATAAGGCAATTTATTGGGAATCCCCCATTCTAAATCGTCCAGCCCCGAAAGCCCCAAAGGAAGGAAATAACTTAGGCACTCCCTGCTCTACAATAAAGGCTTGGACGCATTCCAGTTCCAGCCAGAGGGCTAGATGTGGGGTCGCCCCGATTAATCCGATTTATCAGACACAAAAGGTAGAGAAAATGTCGATGTCCGACCGCGATGGCTTCATTTGGTCCGATGGGAAGCTGGTTCCCTGGCGTGAGGCCAATATTCATGTGCTGACCCACAGCCTCCATTACGGAATGGGCGTTTTTGAAGGCATTCGCGCCTACAAAACCGACCAGGGCACAGCGATTTTTCGCCTTCCAGAGCACGTTACGCGCTTATTTAATGGCACCAAGATCTTCCAAATGGCGATGAAATATACCCCAGAACAGATCTCCAACGCCATTATTGAGGTAGTTAACAGCAATAAGCTCGAAGCTTGCTATATCCGCCCCATCATCTTTATTGGATCACAAAAATTGGGGATTTCGCCTAAAGGCAATACTATCCATACTGCCATTGCTGCTTGGGAATGGGGCGCCTACTTAGGTGAAGATGGTCTTAATAAAGGGATTCGCGTAAAAACCTCATCCTTTACCCGTCACTTTGTGAACTCCTCACTAGTACGCGCTAAAGCATCTGGCTATTACATCAACTCCATTTTGGCCAATCAAGAAGTTACCGCCAATGGATATGATGAAGCCTTGCTTCTGGATACAGAGGGTTATGTTTCCGAAGGCTCCGGCGAAAATATGTTCATGGTTCGTAATGGCATCGTCTACACGCCTGACCTAGCTTCTTGCCTAGATGGCATTACGCGTGACTCGATTATTCAGATCGCCAAAGATCTCGGCTATGAAGTTCGTGAAAAACGCATTACTCGCGACGAAGTATATTCAGCTGACGAAGCCTTCTTTACTGGTACCGCTGCTGAAGTAACACCTATTCGTGAACTCGATGACCGCATCATTGGCGATGGCACACGTGGCCCAATCACCACCAAAATTCAAGCAACGTATTTTGATGCTGTCTACGGTAGAAGCGACAAATACCAATCTTGGCTCACCTACGTTAAGTAATCTTCACAGTAATTAGGAACCAGAATATGACTCAAGCTCAAGTTGTAATGGTGGATGGCAAAGATTTGCCATTGCATTGCCCAACCAATAACACCCCTGGCTGGAACTCGCATCCACGTGTTTTTTTAGATATTACTAAAACAGGTGAAGCTAAGTGCCCTTATTGCGGCGCTGATTACAAACTTATTCCTGGCACTGCGCCACACGGGCACTAAATCACATCAGCCCCCCTCAGTAATTTGGGGTGCTGTATCGGGATACTACATTACATGCGCCGTATTCTGATCATTGCCCCCAACTGGATTGGGGATGCTGTTATGTCCCAGCCACTGCTGGCACAGCTTAAAGCCTCATATCCAGATTCACAGATTGATGTTTTAGCAAGTACTTGGGTTGCTCCAATCTATAGAGCCTGTTCAGAAGTACATGAAGTTATTGAAGCCAAGTTAGAACATAAACAACTGCAATGGAATTTGCGTAAGGCGCTAGCCAAGAAACTGCAAGCTAATCAATACACAATCTGTTTTATATTGCCCAATAGCCTAAAGTCAGCCCTCATACCTTGGATGGCAAATATTGCGTTTCGTATTGGGTATCATGGCGAACTGCGCTTTGGCTTGATTAACTTCTCACTGCCAAACTCAAGCAAAGTGAATCGCCCACCGATGGTAGAGCATTACTTAGCATTAGCAAGTTTGCTAGATGAAGAATTCGCACCAGAAAAAGTGCAGAACAACTCAAGCATACCCACGCTCAATGTTTTAGAGCAAGCAAAGCAATCAGTTACAGAAAAACTTAAGGGCGCCAATATCAACCCGCAGACAGTCTACGTGTTTTGCCCCGGTGCCGAGTATGGCATTACCAAGCGTTGGCCCAGCGAGCATTTTGCAAAACTTGCTCAAGAATTATCTGCAAACAACTCAGACAACCACATCATTTTGCTAGGTAGTAAAGGTGATCACGCCTTGGCTGAAAATATTCAGCTACACGCACCTAACTTGTCGAACATTCATAACTGGTGTGGCAACACTTCTTTAGATGAGGCTATTGCCTTGATCGACATTAGCCAGGTCGTGGTTAGCAATGATTCTGGTCTTATGCATATTGCTGCAGCACTAAAGACTCCTCAGGTAGCCATCTTTGGATCAAGCGACCCACATCACACGCCACCACTCTCCGATAAAGCAAAAGTGCTCTGGCTTAATCTACCGTGCAGCCCCTGTCATAAAAGAGTATGTCCACTAGGCCACTTAAAGTGCTTAAAAGACATCACACCAGAACAAGTATTTAGTACCATCAAGACACTGCATTAGTTACTAACTTTACCCCCCAGAAAGTAAGCCATGTCAAAACTTGCAAGACTCTTTCACAATGCCGATGAAGTAGTGGATGCTTGGAGAGATGCTTTGCAGCTTCGCGACATCAAGGGTGCGCTAGATATTTGGCTAGATGATGACTCTATCACTTGCGTATTGCCTGAAGGTCATAGACTCAGCGGTCATGCTGAAATCCGTAAAGGCTTAGAACGCTTACTTGCAAAGCAAGCTTTATTTCTAGAGCCTATTGCCTGTATTAGCCACACCATCTTAGGTGCGGCAATCTACGACACTACAGAAGCTGTTCACCTAGGACCAGATCAAATAGAAACTGCCTTCTTCCTAAACATCACCCTCGTATTACTTCAAGATAGTCAAGGTTGGCGCATTGCTCACCTGCATGCCAGCCACTCAACCGATGAAACCTTTGATGCACCCTCTACCCCTCACGGACTGCACTAAATAAGCAATGGATGAGCAAGTCCTTCGCTCGCTCATCAAGTGGCCCAATGTGCCACATTGCTTTGGTTGGCTTGCCTTAGATCGTCGCGGTCAGTGGCGTATGCGTGATGAGTTCGCACAATTAAACAGCTTGCCTGGCAATGTTATCCAACATACGGCCTTGAATGAGTTCATTTCACGCAACTACGCCTGCGATACAAAGGGGAGATATTTTTTCCAAAATGGCCCTCAGCGGGTCTTCATTACTTTAGATGCCACACCATGGATTGTGCGTATCATCCCAACAGATGCAAAACCAAGCCTATTGACCCAGTGTCAATCTTCATTTAAACCACAAGGGGCATTGAGTGATGAGTCTGGCAATATTTATATCACCGGCCTAATAAAGAACATCGTTGAAGAAAGCGCTCATACGGAAAATTTATCAAATGACTTCATCCAAATGGAATGCTTCAGTGTTGCGCTCTTACATGATCACGATTTAGATTTTTTTTCTGATCTAGTTAAGTTTCGCGAGGAAGCCTGTAGCTTTGGAGGCTCTTGGAATTGGCATGGAGAGACGCTCCCACTAGACCCCATCCACTCCGATGAACTAAGCGAGCGCTTTGGCTTTGTTAAAAAGCCCAGCGAATAAAATCTAACCCATTGGGCTTTTTTTTGCCTGCTCTCTCAGTTCTTCCTGATACTGTCTTTGCATCTCTCTTAAGCGCGCATCAATTGTGGAGTTCTGATAAAAATCAGAACCACCAACAGATCTAGCAATTTTAAGTTGCTCGATCGCAGCAGGCCACGCCCCTTCAAGCGCATATTTTTCACCAAGGGCAAAATGCCGCATCGGGATATTCTTAGCTTGATCGTATGCATTTGATAACATGCCCCACCAAACAGCTTCATTAGCTTGAAACCTAGTACGAGCCTTTAGCCAAGCGATCGCATCATTGGTCCGACCCAATTTAAGGTAGGCATTGACCATCGCAGCTCCTGCTGCATAGGACTGTGGATAAGCCTTCAAAGTGGCCTGAGCAATTTGCAATGCATCTTCATTTTTACCTTTCGCTAAGGCTAACTCAGAAGAGGTGATATCTAAAGACAGGCTCTGTCTCTGAATTGGCGATCCTGACGCACTAGAGGCATGTGCGATGTTGCGAGCCTGCTGCAGGTAGACTTCAGCTTGGTCGATCTTACCTTGGCGCTGCGCAATCAAAGCTAGGCCGTAAAAACCTTCCATCTGCTTACCCGGTTGAGCCTGCTTACTCAAACTTTCAAATTGATTTTTCAGGTCATACATTCCACTGGTTGTTCCTGACTGCTCCATGCGGGCGCGCGCTTTAATAAAATAAAACTCAACAGCTGTTGGCACAGTTCTTGGCGTCACAGTGCGCGCCCGGTCTTGCATATCTGCAATGCGATCTGTTGTTAAAGGGTGAGTGCGCACGTAAGCAGGGACGCCGTTATCCATAATGCCGGTGGCTTTTTGTAAACGTTGGAAGAAACTTGGTGCGCCATTGACGTCATAACCACTGGTATCCAGAATCTGAAAGCCTACACGGTCTGCTTCTCGCTCAGCATCCCGTGAATAGGATAATTGGTTGCTAATTGCCAATGCTTGACCCCCTTGAATTAAACCAGCTGCAGCGCTAGGGTTTCGAGAGGCGGCTAATGCACCGAGCAGCACTCCTGCAAGTGCGATCATGGTGTTCATGCCCTGCTTATCCATTTGACGAGCAAGATGGCGTTGCAGAACGTGGCCCGTTTCATGCCCCATCACAGAGGCTACTTCAGAGTCTGACTCTGCACTCACAATCAAACCTGTATGAAAGCCAATAAACCCGCCAGGCAAAGCAAATGCGTTAATACTGCTGTCTTTAACGGCAAATACTTCAAAGTTGTAAGCGCCGCTACCTTGCTCATTTGCACCACCCAATTGCGCCTTCTTAGCTGCTTGCAATAAACGACGCTCCATCTGGTTTAAAAAGTCATAGATAGGCAAGTCATTGGAATAATCTGGATCCGGCCGAATCTGGCGCATGATCATTTCGCCATATTTCCGCTCATCCACTCGGCTTAAAGAATCGCCACCCGGGTCGCCCATATCTGGCAACACAATCGTTGGTTGACTCTGAAGGGTATTTCGATTTGGCAAATTCGGAGAGCGCGCATCTGGGGACTGCATTACCCTACCAATATTTTGCTGGGCTGCCGAATCACCCTGGACGGAGACATCTCCAGCCACCACCGGCGTAGCCGAAGCAGCAAAAGTGGGACCGACCCCTGACCAAGCTAGCGCCAGAATCAGCTGATACGCCAAAATACGCTTAAATACTGAAGGCCAAAATACCGGCAAATCTGATGTCTTTATTACTTCCATCCCTATATGGTAAAACTTATCCCATGAACAAACTAACTCATTTTGATTCTAGCGGCCAAGCCCATATGGTGAATGTTGGCGATAAACCCCATACCCATCGCATTGCTATTGCCGTAGGAAAGATTACGATGCTCCCGGAAACCTTCAGTATGGTTCAGGTCGGGACGCATAAAAAAGGGGATGTTCTTGGTATTGCCCGCATTGCAGGTATTCAGGCGGCGAAAAGAACATCCGACCTCATCCCACTGTGTCACCCACTAGCCCTCACCCACGTTAGCCTAGAGTTTCAACTCAATAAAGCAGAAAACAGTATCGCTTGCCAAGTGAGAGCAGAAACTACTGGTCCTACCGGTGTCGAAATGGAAGCCCTCACCGCAGTCCAAGTGGCCCTACTCACAATTTATGACATGTGCAAAGCCGTAGACCGTGGCATGGTGATGGGCGATATCAAACTGCTTGAAAAGAGTGGTGGTAAGTCTGGGGAGTGGAAGTCTGCATAGGCTCGGCTCGTTTTCCACCCAATTAAAAGCCACCTTTTCTGAACTGACCCCTAAAAGTTGGACAGTTTGATTAGGTTAGCACGAGGGATTGGTTTCGGTAGATCTGCAGACCAACTACTAGCTCAGGTTTAGCCGTCTGGCTTAGCCACGACTTGCAAAGAGTTGAGTTACGCTAGCTTTGCACTGGAGGATAAATTCAGCCCTCAACCACACGACTGCATGCGATGTAATCTTGATATTGTGGAACGGCAACAGCGACCAAAATTCCAATGATGGCAACTACTACCATAACTTCGATTAAGGTAAAGCCAGCGCCTTGCTTTACGGGTTGCTCTTGGTCGTGTTTCGGATTGTTTTGCATTCCTAGCTCTTGAGGGGTTAAATCCTCATACTCCAGTCTATACCTCTATTAATCTAGGATGTTAGGCCTAAGAAAAGCCAGCTTTAGAGACCGGCTTTTTCTGACTCAATTGAATTAAGAGTCTGGCTTTATGCAACCTCTTTTTTGGCATTCTTTTTCTTAAGATAAGTTCCTACCAAGAGAACAATGGCAACGCCAATACCTTCAAAGATCATGTGCGCATCTTCCATTGCCGCTTGGATGGATTCCCGAATCGCTGGATCTTCTACCAACATGCCACCAGCAAGTAAGCCTAATAAGCCTGCACCAAGAGTAATGATGATTGGAAAACGATCCATTACCTTCAACAACATCGTGCTGCCAAAAATAATCAAGGGAATGGATAAACCAAGACCAACAATTAACAGAATCAAACGCGTTTCTTCTGGGCCCTTTTGGGCTGCTGCAGCTACTGCAATCACGTTATCCAAACTCATTACCAAATCAGCAACCAAGATAGTGCGAATAGCGCCCCATATATTGGAATGGCCTTGCATATCGGTCTCGTCATCGCTATCAGCCATCAACTGAATGCCAATGTAGAGCAACAAAATAGCGCCGATAATTTTGAGATACGGGAGTGATAACAACTGCACTGCCGTAACTGTCAAGATGACGCGCAAGATAATGGCAGCGGCGCTACCCCAGAAAATAGCTTTCTTTTGTTGGCTAGGAGGTAAATTACGTGACGCTAATGCAATCACCACTGCGTTATCGCCTGACAGTAAAATATTGGCAACAATAATTGAAAGCAATGCGGCCCAGAATGCCGGACCAGAAAATATTGATAAATCCATATCGTCTCCTACTTTTATATGTTTTAACTACAGGGTAATGCAAAAGGACGCCGAATAATCGGCGTCCTTTTTTTATAACATTGCTTTCAACAAAGCAGCCATTTCAGATGGATTTCTAGTGACGGTGAAGCCACACTCTTCCATCACAGCAAGCTTGGCATCAGCAGTATCAGCACCGCCAGAAATCAAAGCGCCGGCATGACCCATCCGTTTGCCAGGAGGCGCTGTTACGCCAGCAATAAACCCAACTACAGGCTTTTTCATATTGTCTTTACACCAACGTGCTGCTTCAGCCTCATCTGGTCCACCGATTTCCCCGATCATGATGACTGCATCAGTTTCAGGATCATCATTAAACATTCTCATGATGTCGATGTGCTTCAAACCATTAATTGGGTCACCGCCAATACCAACAGCAGTAGATTGGCCTAAACCGATTGCTGTCAATTGACCAACCGCTTCATAAGTCAAAGTACCAGAACGGCTAACAACACCGATGCGGCCTTTCTTATGAATGTGACCCGGCATGATGCCGATCTTGATCTCATCTGGAGTAATGATGCCTGGACAGTTAGGGCCAAGCAATAAAGTTTTTTTGCCACCAGCAGCTTCTTTTGCCTTCATCTTATTGCGTACTTCCAACATATCTCGCACTGGAATACCTTCAGTAATACAGATGACGAAGTCGAGATCAGCCTCAACAGCTTCCCAAATCGCAGCAGCAGCTCCAGGAGGTGGAACATAGATCACAGAAGTTGTTGCTCCTGTTTGCTGAGCAGCTTCTTTAACTGTGCCGTAAATAGGGATATTAAAAATGGATTCGCCAGCTTTTTTAGGATTAACGCCAGCAACAAAACAATTTTTGCCATTTGCGTATTCCTGACATTTTTCAGTATGGAACTGACCGGTCTTACCAGTAATACCTTGTGTAATGACCTTGGTGTTTTTATTAATCAAAATAGACATATTGAAATTCCTTGATTATTTGTTTTTGGCGACAGCAGCAACTACCTTAGTAGCAGCTTCAGCCATTGAGTCAGCGCTAATAATTGGCAAACCAGAATCAGCAAGAATCTTCTTGCCAAGTTCTTCGTTTGTACCCTTCATACGCACAACCAAAGGCACAGTTAAGTTCACTGCTTTACATGCTGTAACCACGCCATCGGCAATCACGTCACAACGCATAATGCCGCCGAAGATGTTGACCAAAATAGCTTCTACACTCTTGTTCTTAAGCATGATCTTGAATGCTTCAGTCACTTTTTCAGCTGTAGCGCCACCGCCTACATCCAAGAAGTTTGCTGGCTCTCCACCAAACAACTTAATCGTGTCCATGGTTGCCATCGCCAAACCTGCACCGTTAACCAAGCAACCAATATTGCCATCTAAAGAGATGTAAGCGAGGTCAAACTTTGAAGCTTCAATCTCAGCTGCGTCTTCTTCATCGATATCGCGATAAGCAACGATCTCTGGATGACGATACAGAGCATTTGGATCAAAGTTAAATTTAGCATCAAGAGCCTTGATCTTGCCATTACCTTCGAGGATCAATGGGTTGATCTCAACCAATGATGCATCGGTGTCCCAATAGGTCTTGTACAAGTTTTTAAACACATCACGCGCCATCGGGATGGAAGCATCTGGAACGCCAATGCCTTTAGCTACGATGTCGCAATCGGCATCCGTTAAGCCAATCAATGGATCAACAAATACTTTAATAATTTTTTCTGGATGAGATTCAGCAACTTCTTCGATATCCATTCCGCCTTCGCTAGAAGCCATGATCACATTCTTCTGTGTTGCACGGTCTGTAACGATGCTGAAGTAATACTCTTTTTTAATATCTGCACCATCTTCGATCAAGAGGCGATTTACTTTTTGACCTTCTGGTCCTGTTTGATGTGTCTTGAGTTGCATGCCCAAAATTTCAGAGGCGTATTTTTTCACCTCATCCATGCTCTTAGCTAATTTCACGCCACCGCCTTTACCGCGACCCCCCGCATGAATTTGCGCTTTGACAACCCAAATTGGGCCACCTAGCTTTTCGGCAGCCTTCATTGCCTCATCAACACTAAATGCGGGAATGCCATTTGGAACAGGCACATTAAATTGGCGCAGAAGTTCTTTGCCTTGGTACTCATGAATTTTCATAATTACTCCAGAAACGGTATCTTTTTAGCAAGCGATGAGGATAAATAAAACCGATTTGACCTGAATCTCA
>CAIMOW010000054.1 GCA_903843235.1 uncultured beta proteobacterium
CACGGCAATATGAATTTGCTTGATGCCATTTTGACTTTCCACTCCACTAGCGGTCGGCAAGGTGATGGCCAATTCTTGGTAGCGTGTGAAGGTGGTGGAGATCATTAAAAAAATGAGCACCACTAAGAGCACATCAATAAACGGAATGAGATTAATCTCAGGTTCGATATGGGTGCTATTGGCGCTTGTGGCACCCAGCGTGAAGCCGCCTTGCTTGCTTTGGTGTGAGTTAAGCCAATTCATGAATTGCTGGGGTATAGCTTTTTAAAAATCTGTCTGGTGAATTCTTCGCACTCGCGTTGGCGTTGATTTGCCATGGCGCGTAATCCACGCCATGCCGCTAATGCTGGAATCGCAATTAACAAACCAAAAGCCGTGTTGTATAGAGCCACTGAAATTCCATGCGCAAGTTGCTGAGGACTACCAGCGCCACCAGCAATCGCACCTTGGCTTCCGAAGATTTCAATCATGCCCACCACCGTGCCAAAAAGACCTAGCAGGGGTGCAACCGTAGCGATCGTGGCTAAAGCGCCAAGGTATCTGTCTAGCTTTAAGAAAGTGCCTTGAGCAACTGCCTGAATTTCCTCCAAAGCAAGATCCGAATTGTTTCCTGCAGACTTTTCTAATAATGCGCAGGCCAATAGTGGTGCTGCTGGGGAGCTTTGGGCTAACTGGGCGATCTGAACATCGGCAATGGGCTTTTGAGTGGAGAGTTGATTTGCCAGGCTAAAGGCAGCCTCTAAGGTTGTTTTTGGCAGGATATTGACTTGCCGTAGATACCAAGCCCGTTCAATAGCAATGGCTAGGCCTAGGATTGAGATAATGAGGAGAGGCCAAATAGGCCAACCGGCAGACAGTAAGATGGTGTACATAAGCTCAGTACTTTAGCTGAATTGGGAAGTGGTTTTAGGAAAGCTAGCCTGTGGATAACTCTGTGCAAAACTTTTTTTGAAGTGTGCTGTAAGCCCTTGATTGATGGTAGAGCTGGGGAAAACGAGTAGGAAATGCCTGCCGTGGGTATTAATATATCTTGATATAAATCAATGAGATAGAAATTTTTGCTGGATTTATCGGACGTTTTGGGTCAGCGTACGCTTACTTCAGACGGCTAACCTTAGGGCTGATGGGCTTCTGTGGATATTTATCTTCCTCTGAGCCTTATACCTGTGTCATAAAAGAGAAAAAATGTCGGAAATATCAAGGGAAATTCTCAGTGTTGGCGATCTAAACCGTGCCATTGCAAGCTCTTTAGAGGAGCGCTTCGATACCGTTTGGGTGAGCGGGGAGATTTCTAACTTCAAGGCATACGATAGCGGGCATTGGTATTTCTCCCTCAAAGATGAGGAGGGGCAAATTCGTTGCGTTATGTTCCGTGGGCGTAATGGCCAAGTTGGATTTCTACCCCAATCAGGTGATTTAGTCGAAGTAGCGGCCAATCTGGGTTTTTATGTTCCTCGGGGAGATATTCAGCTCACTGTGCAAAGCATGCGCCGCGCTGGAGTGGGCGGACTCTACGAAGCCTTTTTGAAACTCAAAGCAAAGTTAGCGAAAGAAGGGCTATTTGATGCAGAGCGCAAACGTGATATTCCTTCACATCCTCGGGCGATTGGCATTGTCACTTCTCCACAAGCTGCTGCATTAAAAGATGTGCTCAGCACGCTCGCTAGAAGAGCGCCACATATTCCGATTGTGATTTACCCAACGCTAGTTCAAGGCCCTGATGCACCCGCTGGAATTATTGCCGCATTACAAGCTGCAGCAAAAGAAGCTGAACAAGGTCAGTCAGAAGTCGATGTCATTTTGCTGGTAAGAGGCGGCGGCAGTATTGAAGACCTGTGGGCGTTCAACGACGAGAAGTTGGCTTACGCGATTGCGCGGTCACCTATTCCAGTAGTCAGTGGTGTGGGTCATGAGACAGATGTGACGGTTGCTGATTTTGTTGCTGATCTGCGCGCGCCAACACCCACGGGCGCTGCAGAACTGGCTGCGCCAAGAAGAGATCAAATGTTGCAAGAGCTTGATACCATTGCACAAGCTTTACTGCAACGGGTTTCTCAAAGAGTGGAACGAGAAGCACAAACCTTGGATCAATTGGCGCTGCGACTCAGCCATGCATTACCCAACCCAGATCGAATGCGCGAGCAAATTGGCAATTGGCAACAGCGCCTCAATCAAACATGGATGGTCAGAGTTGAAAATTGGAAGCGTAATCAAAGTCACTACCAATCCCAGTTAGAGATGCTTAATCCCCAGCGCACTTTAGAGCGTGGGTATGCAGTGATTCTCACTCAAGACAAGAATGCTGAAATAGGAATGCATCAGGCGGTACGCAATCCAAAAGAGCTCAAAGCAAATGCTAGTTATCAGGTGCGCTTAGCCGAGGGTGAGGCAGAGATTGAGCTCTCAAAAATTAGCCCTTGGAAAATAAATGAGCCGTAAATGAAAAAATACGGCTCAAAAAATGAGCTGTATATGCTAAAATACGGCTCATGACTCTAAAAAAGCCACCAAAAAATAACCCAAGTCTCATTTGGCAGCAGGCAGATTGGCCAAGTTTTGTGGCTACAAATCCCGCAGTCAGGGAGGCTTTGCTTGATGCTCGCAGGAAGCAGGGGGAAGTGCTTGGGCAAGCCAATGCTATCGGATTGAAGGGCGCTCAAGAGCTTGTTCAGTCCGCCTATATCCAGGAAGTGATTTCCACATCGGCTATTGAGGGCGAGATATTAAATCCAGAATCAGTGCGATCTTCAGTGCTGCGCAAATTGGGTGTGCAGGTCGAAACTAAAAATCTCCTACATAGCATTCGAGTAGATGGTTTGGTGGATATCGTACAAGATGCGATCAAACAATATCAACAGGGCATAACTCAGACAACGTTGTTCCGGTGGCACCGCTCGATTTTTTCTGGCGAAGAGCAGAGCCTGCGAAAAATTACAGTCGGTCAATATAGAGAGCATGAAGATCCAATGCAGATTGTCAGTGGTAGACAGGGTAAAGAGATCGTGCATTACACCGCGCCGCCATCAGCCAAAGTGAGATCGGAAATGCGGGCTTTCTTGGAGTGGTTTGAAAAAACAGCACCAAATAAATTATCACTTGGTAAAGGTGTGGCTCGGATGGACGGCTTGGAGCGTGCGGCGATTGCACACCTATGGTTTGAAAGTATTCACCCATTTGAAGACGGTAATGGGCGCATTGGACGTGCGATCGTGGATATGGCGATGGCTCAAGATGCAAATTCCTCGATTAAGCTCTTTAGCCTTTCTGAGGAAATGCTGCGTCAAAGACAGGGTTATTACGATGTCCTCAATTCCGCGCAACATGGAGATATGGACGTGTCAGAGTGGGTGATTTGGTTTGCTGGAATTTGTGCTCAAGCATGCGTAACATCTTGCAATTTTATGAATGGTGCTATCCAAAAGGCGGCTTTTTGGGCTGAGCATGAACCGATTAACCTCAATGAAAGACAAAAAAAACTCATCAACAAGCTATTAGATGCAGGGGATGGCGGTTTTTTAGGCGGCGTTAATTCCGAGAAGTACATCAAAATTACTGGCGCTTCAAAAGCAACTGCAACTAGGGATTTATCTGCGCTAGTAGCGGCTGGGATGCTATTTGTGACGGGTCAAGGAAAAGCTTTGCGTTACTTCATTAATATGCCGACTTGGGGGCATGGGGTGAGGTGATCGTATTAAAAAATTTTCGTTATTAGACAAAACATTTTTTGTCTAATAACCAGAGAAAAGCTCATTTGCTATCATGTTTAGAGAACGCTTGGCTCAATTTGTAGCTCAACACCAAAGCATTCTTTAACCTTTTCTTGAATGGTGTTTGCAAGCTGCAAAATATCATTTGCAGTTGCGCCACCATGATTAACAATCACCAAGGCTTGTTTTTCATAGACACCAGCAGGTCCAGCACGATAACCTTTAAATCCGCACTGATCTACCAGCCAGCCAGCAGCCAGTTTTCGAGTGCCATTGGTATCGGGATAAGAAGCAAGATTGGGATGCAGGGCTAAAAGGTTTTGATACTGCGTTGTGTCAACAATTGGGTTTTGAAAAAAGCTACCAGCGTTACCAATCACTTTAGGGTTGGGTAGTTTGCTTTGTCGGATTTTGCAGACCCCATTGAAAATCTCTAGAGCGCTTGCTGATGCGTTATCGGCAAATTGCTTTGTTAGATCGACATAAGTTAATCGCGGTACCCATGCTTTCGGAAGGCTAAAGACGACCTTTGTCACGATAAAGCGCCCAGGATTTTGCTTAAAGTAGCTATCGCGATAAGCAAAGTGACAATCGGCTTTACTCAGGGTAACAAAGGCTTGCTCTTTGCAGTCAAATGCTTCGACAGAGTCTAAGTAATCTGCAACTTCAGCGCCATAAGCCCCAATATTCTGAATGGGGGCTGCACCAACTGTTCCTGGAATTAAAGCTAAGTTTTCTAATCCAGGTAGATAGTGTTCTAGCGTCCAAGCCACAAAGTCATGCCAGTTTTCGCCAGCGCCTACAGCTACTTCTATGAATTGATCATTGCTGTCGATGATTTCTCGGCCGCTAATGTTCATGAGTAAGGTGGTGCCACTTAGCATATTTGGAAGCACTACGTTGCTACCACCACCCAAAACTTGCCAAGCACCCCCTTCACTCAGAGTGTGAGCCATTAGTCCTGGCAACTGATCTGGGGAGGTAATTTCATAAGCAAGTTCGGCAATAGCGGGCAAGCCAAAAGTATTTCTGCTCTCAAGGGATAAGTTTGAGAGGGGCTGGGGGGCAGCAGGCGCATTTTTTGCACAGTTCATGCCACAATCTTATTCGTGTTCGGCAATTTCCACGAAAAAAGGACTTGCTGGCAATGCTATAACGGGTTTTAAGGTAAAAAAATTAAAGGATTTGATATGCCAACATTTGATGTAGTGTGCGAACCAGACATGATTGAGTTAAAAAATGCGGTTGAACAATCCAATAAAGAGATTACCAATCGATTTGACTTTAAGGGATCGGATAGTCGTGTAGAGCAAAAAGATGAAACCTTGATTTTATTTGGTGATGACGATTTTAAATTGGGTCAAGTGCGCGATGTGCTCTTTGGCAAGATGGCCAAGCGTAACGTTGATGTGCGTTACCTCAAAGATGACAAAAAAGAGACTATTGGTAGCGATAAGCGCAAGCAAACGATGAAGATTCAAAAGGGTATTACGCAAGAGCTAGCTAAAAAAGTAGTGCGCATCATTAAAGATAGCAAGATCAAAGTGCAGGCGAGTATTCAAGGCGATGCGGTGCGTGTTACTGGTGCTAAGCGTGATGATTTACAAGAAACCATGGCATTGCTCAAAAAAGAAGTGACAGAAGCACCATTGGGCTTTAATAACTTCCGTGACTAAGCAAGACTCTGTTGCAGGACTGGCCGAAAAATCTAGTCCTGCACAATTAGCCCCTGCCAGCCAGGAGGCAATTGAACGATTTTGCGATGCCTGCTGGCTAGAGGATGGACTTGCTCAAAATAGCCTTACCGCCTATCGCAGGGATCTTTTGCTCTTAGCGCAGTGGTTGTATAAAACTGCTCATCTGGATTTGTACTCCGTAGATGAAAAAGAGCTCACTGCGTATATTGCCCATCACAGGGCGGATAAGGCTACCACCGCTAACCGACGACTCACAGTGTTCAAACGTTTTTATCGACATGCGCTACGTAACCATCTTGTCAAAAGCGATCCTTGCATTGGTTTGCGTGCTGCTAAGCAGGCATTGCGCTTTCCGAAGACGCTGAGCGAAGATCAGGTGACGAGTTTACTCAATGCCCCAAATATTGAGACCCCTTTAGGTGTACGCGATCGCACTATGTTGGAATTGATGTATGCCAGTGGCTTGCGCGTTTCTGAAATTGTTTCTTTAAAAACCGTGGCGCTGGGTCTAAATGAGGGTGTGGTTCGGATTGTGAATGGCAAGGGTGGCAAGGAGCGATTAGTGCCCTTTGGTGGAGAGGCAGGTCAATGGTTACGCAGATATCTGGCAGATGCTAGAACACCACTGCTAGAAGGCAAAACTTCAGACGCAGTTTTCATCGGGCGCCATACTGGTTCAGCGCTGACCCGTCAGGCATTTTGGGCGCTCATTAAGCGCTATGCATTGCAGGCTAGCATCCCCGTGGCTCTGTCACCCCATACCTTGCGTCATGCGTTTGCAACCCATTTACTCAATCATGGAGCAGATTTGCGGGTAGTACAGTTGCTTTTAGGCCATGCAGATATCTCCACTACGCAAATTTATACCCATGTAGCCAGAGAGCGCCTCAAATCAATTCATCAGCAACATCATCCGCGCGGCACCTAAATTGTCAGATGTGTTTAAGATAGCGGCATGGATATTCTCTTAATCCCGATTGCGTACTTGATTGGCTCAGTTTCCTTCGCGGTGGTGGTAAGTAAATGCATGCGCCTGCCAGATCCACACTCTTATGGCTCCGGTAACCCTGGTGCAACCAATGTGCTGAGAACGGGCAATAAGCGTGCTGCGGTTCTGACATTGTTAGGCGATGCCTTAAAGGGGTTTGTAGCGGTGGTGTTGGCCCGCATAATTTTGGGCGAAGAGTCTTTGAGCTCTAGTCTCAATTCTTGGATTTTGTGTGGTGTTGTTGTCGCCGTATTTCTAGGGCACCTCTTTCCAATCTTTCATGGTTTTAAGGGTGGTAAAGGCGTTGCGACTGCGTGCGGTATTTTGTTTGGCATTAATTGGATTTTGGGTTTAGCAACACTAGCAACGTGGATCATCGTTGCCAAGTTTATGCGTTACTCATCTTTAGCTGCATTAGCCGCCGCAGTGTTTGGGCCGATCTATTTTGTATTTCTGTTTGGCTTTCATCCAATGGGTATTGCGCTATTGATAGTCTGCGCTTTATTAATTTGGCGTCACCGTAGCAATATCCACAATTTGATGAACGGTAAAGAGTCCAGAATTGGCTCAAAGGATGCAAACAGTAACAACTCTTCTGAAAGTTCAAAACCATGACTATTGCATTTGCCTGTGTGTTATTCATGGGCCTACTCCCATATGTTGCTGCAGGTATCGCCAAAAAAGGTTTTGAAGGTTACGACAATGGTCAGCCCCGTACATGGCTTGCCAAGCAAACAGGCTTTCGGGCACGCGCTAACGCTGCGCAGGCCAATTTATTTGAATCCTTACCTCTCTTTTTTGCCGCAGTCATCATTGCGTCACTCATGCAGGCGCCCCAAGCTAGGTTGGATCTGCTAGCGCTTGGCTTTGTGATTTCGCGGGTTGCTTATTTAATTTGTTATGTAGGCAATTGGCCAACTACGCGCTCTATTGTTTGGTTATGTGGGATCGCTTGTGTGGTGGCGATCTTCTTTCAGATATAGATTTATCGTCAAAGATTATTTACAAATTATTTAGAAAAATTTATATATGGCCACCAAAAAAGCAGTTGTGAAGTCAGCAGGTAAGACGGCCTCTACAGCGGCAAGCAAAAAAACGTCGGCAAGAAAAGCTACTGCCAAGAAGGTTGTTAAAAAAGAAGATGGTGGACTGCCTTTGTCAGTTGTAATCCGTCGTCGCATCGAGGCGCAAAAAGCGCGCTTTCATGCCAATGACAATATTTCTGCCTTTATTAAACCTGGTGAATTAGAGGGTTTGGTAGATGAGGTTGCGGAAAAGATGCAGGCGGTATTAGAGAGTTTGGTGATTGATACAGAAAGTGATCACAACACCCTTAATACGAGCAAACGCGTAGCCAAAATGTACGTGCAAGAAGTCTTTAATGGTCGATATGTAGTGCAGCCAACCTTAACGAAGTTTCCCAATGTGAGTCGCTTAAATGAGCTGATGATCATTGGCCCAATCACAGTCCGAAGCGCTTGTTCCCACCACCTTTGCCCCATCATGGGTCGTATTTGGATTGGTGTTTTGCCTAGTAAAGACTCCGCTTTAATTGGCCTATCTAAGTATTCCCGTTTAACTGAATGGGTGATGTGCCGTCCACAGATCCAGGAGGAGGCGGTAGTAGAGTTGGCAGATATGCTCGAGAAAAAGATCAAACCGATTGGCGTCGCAATCGTGATGGATGCCGACCACTTTTGCATGCAGTGGCGTGGCGTGAAAGATCGCGACTCGAAGATGGTTAATAGTGTGATGCGTGGCGCCTTCTTGAAAGACGCCAACTTGCGGCGTGAGTTTCTCTCTTTGCTGGAGAGGCGTTAGTCAAAATTGATTCTTTAGTACTAATTTAATTTTCATTCAAGTTGATCTATGGTTGAGAATAATTCTCAACTAATACTCCATATAAATCAGTTACTTAAGCGTGATCTACAGAACTGATTTCTTCTGCTCTATGATCGCCCTAGTTGCCAATTAAGTTTCTCTTAATCCCTTTTTATTTATCCATTAACCCACTGGAGTCCATATGAAAACTACCCGTCGTCAATTCATGATCATGTCAGCTGCTGGCGCTGCTACTTTGGCTTTAAACAGCAAAGTACAAGCTCAAGCCATGGTTGCTGAAACTGATCCACAAGCCGCTGCATTGGGTTATAAAGCTGATGCCTCTAAAGTAGACAAAGCAAAGTTTGCTAAATATGCTGCTCCCCAAGCTTGTAGTAATTGCGCCCTTTACCAAGGCGCCGCTGGTTCTGCTGCTGGTGGTTGCGCATTGTTTGCTGGTAAGCAAGTATCAAGCAAAGGCTGGTGTTCTGCCTACGCTAAAAAGGCTTAAGTTATCGAGTTGCTTTAAGAAGCCATTGCTGAGAAGTCATTTCAGCAAAAGAAAAGCCACCGCAGCTTAACTGCAGTGGCTTTTTTATTGACTTGTTTGGTAATTAAACGTTAGCCAAGTGTGCTTCTAAAGTTTTGGTGAACTTGTTAGCGTGGCTACGTTCAGCCTTTGCCAAAGTTTCAAACCAGTCAGCGATTTCGTCAAAACCTTCATCGCGTGCAGTCTTTGCCATACCTGGGTACATATCGGTGTATTCATGTGTTTCGCCAGCAATCGCTGCTTGCAAAGCTTCAGCAACAGTCTTGGCCGGCATGCCTGTTCCTGGCTCCCCAGCTCCGCCTTCAATCAAGTATTCCATGTGACCATGGGCATGACCAGTTTCACCTTCAGCAGTTGAGCGGAAAACAGCTGCAACATCATTCGCACCAGCAATGTCAGCTTGGTTCGCGAAATACAAATAACGACGGTTTGCTTGGGATTCGCCAGCAAATGCTTCTTTCAAAGACTGTTCAGTCTTTGTACCTTTTACAGTTTTAGCCATGAATGACTCCTAAAAATGATTATTTTGGATAGGGCGAGTATTCCTTAATATGAGAAAAAACCACTCACCACAGGGTTATTATGAACAAAACAGCGCTGTCGAATAATCATATTTTTGTATTGGCTCGATA
>CAIMOW010000055.1 GCA_903843235.1 uncultured beta proteobacterium
AGCTGCCCATGAGCCATCAGGAATCGCTTCAAAAATACTGTCCGGCGTTTTTTGATCAACCAGTACTTTGCCTTTACCCTTATTGCCAGTAAAGACTTTGAACTCAATAGGGCGATATTTTCCAGTGCTGCAATCAAACTCATTAAGGCCAATAATGGAGTTCACTGGCTCTTTTGTCTTAGGGTCTTCACCGGGCTTCTTAAAGTCTAGCATTGACATGATTTGCGCCTTATCACCGCTAGATTGCAATGTCGCTGCATCAATAGAAATGGTCGACTGTTCGTTTTGCCCAATTTCTTTCCAAGCTGCCAACGCATTCGTTGCTGGAAGAGCCATCAGGCCGAGTGTGATTGTGATCAGGGCGGAGAGTTTTTTCATTGGTACTGTTTTCCTATTGGTATCTATAGCTAATGTACTAGTAAATCATTCTAAACGGCTTGAGCCTATTTTTCTTTAGTAGTGAGCTCGAGTTGGCGATTGATATTTTCTGGCTTCATTTGCAGTGGCAAGTACTCGTTTTTTGCCCATAAAGGCAGCATGTTTCGGTAGAGCTTGCTCTGGACCCAACCAGATTGACCAGACTGGTAGATGAAGACAGATTTTTCGAGGTCGGATAGGTCGTAAACCGTGCGCAGACTTGGTGCTTGTTTGGTTTCAAAAGGATTGCCCGTTTGGAGCAATTCAAGCCTTCCTACATTAACAGTGAAGCTATCCCCAGGGAAAGGTGTCTCTAAATTGAAGAAGCTCCCCAGTAGGGGTACCTTACTCAAAGGGCGATGTTCTGAAACAGCCATATGCCCTTTACCCCAAGACCATTTACTTGGATCGTTGCCATAGCGCGAGCTTAATTCGTCAAGAGCTTTTGCATAAGCTTCATTTGAAGATTCTGCACAAGTTTCTACTTTTTCTGTTCCGGGGTTATCGCACCAAGGACTATTGGGATTGGCTAACTGCAAAATCAGTGGAGACCTAAAATTTCTAGCGCCATAATTTTCAGTAAATAAATAACTTAGGCGAGCAAAAAGGTTGCGCGTAAGTTGATCGGCCCAGGCATTAAAAATAAGTGCTGCTGCACTATCTACGCGCATATCGCCATCAAAGTCTTTGGAAACTTCTACGGCTTGTGGACCGAGTTTATGATTTGGCGTACTTGCTTTAAAAAGCTCTAGTAATGGCCTAGCCCCAAGCGACAAGGTATCGCCTTGCATGGTTTTCATGGAGTTGATATCATGCTGACTCTTTGCCTGTATGAGATCCACAATGCGGTCGTAGCGGGTTGGTAGGTCCCAGTCAGCTGTGAGTGGATTGGGGTCATTACTGGCGATGATGGGTTGGTTTGCTGTTGCTATCCAACTCTGCTCAGGATTATTACTCGCTGGCAGTTGTTCAAAAGGCACGTATCCCGTCCAGTCATATTGCTTCTCCCAGCCTAGAGCCGGGGCGACGCCATACAGACCTTGATGCAGAATTCTCTTAGGCGCCATACCAGCGGCTTGGTATGAGATGTTGCCTTCTACATCAGCCATCACTACGTTTTGCATGGGCGCATAGTTTTTACGCAACGCCTTTTTAAAACCATCTAGATCCTCTGCGCGATTCATTTCTAATAGACCCACTACTGATTGATTTCCAATATCAAGAGCGGTCCAGCGTAATGCTAGTGCAAATTTTTCAGTATTGATCGCGCGTTTTGCGCGTGAGTAGGCATCTGATATTACTGGACCATGCCTCGTCTCTTTCACCAAGAAGCGCAATGGTGCAGCATCTTTGATGTCGATGATTTCTTGGCGAACTTTAAAGGGTAGCGGGCCATCCGGTCCGCGATACATGCCCAGAGACTTACTATCAAGTTGCTCGATATATAAATCTTGAACATCAGGATTGGTATTAGTGAAAGACCAGGCATATTTATCGGTTCTACCCAGAACAACTGCCGGTATTCCAGGGAGCGTTCCCCCAATGACATTCATTCCTGGCGCTTCTAGGTGGGCAAAATACCAAATGGCTGGGGCTGATAGGCCTAAGTGAGGATCATTTGCTAGTAAAGGCTTGCCGCTGACGGTACGCTTACCGCCGAGAGCCCAATTGTTTGAGCCAATACCATCTTTACCGCCTGGAAGGTCATTGGTGGACAGTTCAGATAGCTCATTAGTTGGCAGTTTATTTGATTTGCTTTCGCCT
>CAIMOW010000056.1 GCA_903843235.1 uncultured beta proteobacterium
ATGGATATATTGGCTGCAGCAGCGAAAAATGGGGTGTCGTATGGTGAGATTATGACAATGCTGGGTACATCCATGACAAAGTGTATTGCTTGTCATAAAACATGGCAGTTAGGAATTTCGCAACAGTCTAAGTAGCTGCGTCTAACTATAGGACGTACAAATCCTCATCAGAAATGTACTGCCCACAAAAGTTGAAAAGCCCGCTTCCGAGCGTTTTTCTTTGCCCGCGAACGGCAGTTGATAGTGTGTTGCATCGACGGGTTGAAATCAAGTCCGTTAGCGGTCATACAATGATCCGGTACTACTAGAAATTATGATTAGGCCGCGTTCGTGATACGGATAGTATGAGTCTCAAGTCCCCGGGGTGTTACCTCTTGGCTATGCTGGGGGCGGTTGACTGAGACTGTCATCATCTTCCCACGTTACGTTCCACACGTGCAGGCCAATGTTTCATCAAAATTGGCAAATACTTAGATTTCGCACCAGCACAGACCAGTAACAGTTTAAAACCACTATTTCTGTTGATTAACTGCATCTTCATTCCCCATTTCTTTGACGTAGAACAACCTTCAAGCACGAGTATTAAAATTTACTCAACTTTAATAATGTGGAGGGTGTAGCCTCAAGCAATACTTATCTTTTGTAGAAAAATTATTGGGAAATCCCTGTTCCAATGCCTGCTAAATTTTTGAGGGCAGAGTTAACTAAAAAATAGATAATGAAGTTAAGAGAGAAAATTGGTTTGTTGGTTCCAGCCTTTACGCTGCTTATTTCGAGCTTAGCATTGGCTGAATCTGCTTTTGAAGGGGTTTATGCTCAGGTTGCAACGGGATATCAGAAAACCTATGTAGGTAACGTTACGGCCAATAATATTGATGGAGCTGGTGCATATTCCATGAATGCCCCGGCCCAAAGTGTTGGGAACGCACCTTTGATGCTTGGGTTGGGATATAACCTTCCAGTTACCCCTTTATTTTTATTGGGTCTTGGTGCGGAATACCAAGCTATTAGCTCTACTTCAGGCGCCGCTACCTTTATTGTTCCCGAGGGATGTACAGGTCAATGTGGCGGGGCTCAATATAAAACTTCTAATCAAATGAGTCTTTATCTTGCCCCATCTTACATTATCAATGCAGATAAGCTTGCGTATTTCAAGGTGGGATATTCTGCTCAGACCTTGCAATCTTTTTATCAACAAGGGCATTCTGGCGATCCGGCAAATGGAGCATCATTTGGCTCGAGTTTTGTTGGTGGTTATGTTTTTGGCGTGGGATACAAGCAAATGATTGCTAGTGGTTTGTATGGATTTTCTGAAGCAAACTATTACAATTATGCGAAGGCGTCGTTAAATAACTCGCTTAATAATGGCGTAGGAAAGATGCCTACAATTGTTTCTAGATATAACCCACTTTCATCGACCCTTAACTTCCTTATAGGCTTAGGTTATAGGTTTTAACGCACTATTCATCCTTCATTTAAGACTGCTAAAAATTGAGGTTGGTTTTTTCGCTCACCACCTTCTGGAATAGGCTCATAAAGACTGGGAGGCTAAACTGGGGTTAGGGTAGTTAACCATCCGACAGTAATCTCAGAAAGAAATTCAGGTAAATAGGCCGAGTATGGCGAGGAGCAGGCTTAGATATTTTGAGATTGCACCTCTCACACTCTCTACCGGATGGATTACGACTTCTCAAAAATAACTTCTAGAACTCTCAGGCTATACCATTTCTTGATGCTAGGGAAGCCTGAGAAAACGACCAAAGTATAGGGTGATTTCTTAAAAAATGAGCATTTTCACAAACTAAGCGATATGCTATTAATAAATGAAAACAAAATTATCCAAACACCCTTCTTTTTTCACGCATTCTAGAGATTCCCTTGTGCAGGAATGGAAAGCATGGGGGGAATTTATGAAAGTGGAGTGGAAGTGGATACTCATTCTCTTTAGCGGAATTTTCATTTTAATTGCGCTCACTCGCCCCCTTCCACCAAAAGATGTCTATCTTGCAGTAGGTCAGAAAGGTTCGTCTTTTGAAATGCTTGGCCAAAAATTTGTTCCTTTTTTTAAGCAAGAGGGAATTGAACTTCATTTAATTAATACCTCAGGCTCTGCCAATAGTTTGGCGCAACTGGCCGACGACGGAAATCAAGTTAATGCGGCGTTAATGGTTGGTGGCGTAGCAAATAAAGGGCAGTATCAGAACCTTCAATCGTTGGGTAGCGTGGGATATGTCCCCTTGTGGCTTTTTTATCGCGGTGAGCGGTTTACCGGAAAAGGAGCCTATGAATATTTTACGAAAAAAAAGGTTGCTATTGGACCTCCTGAAAGTGCCGCACAAATTATGCTCAAAGAGATTCTGGCTGTTAACGGGTCAGAATTGCAGGTCCGAAAAAACTTATTATCGATTCCAGCTAATACAGGCGTTCAAAAATTACTAGCTGGTCAGATCGACGGTATTGTAATTATGGATGCCATTGATGCCCCTAATGTACAAGCATTACTTCATGAGCCCAGCGTGCAGGTATTTAATTTTATCTTTGCGCCTGCTTACGTCAAAAAATTACCCTTCTTGAGCGTGGTCACCATTCCTCGAGGGTCCTTAGATTTAAGACTTCAAAAGCCTGATAGTGATATTTTGATGCTAGCTTCCACCGATACTCTATTGGTGGAAAAAAAGATGCACCCAGCAGTCCAATTAATTTTTTTAACGGCAGCCGATTCTATTAGCAACGACATTAATCAATTTTTTTCTAAGCCGGCTTTTTTCCCAGCATATTTAGATCATGCGATTGAGTTAAGCCCAGTTGCTAAGCACTATTACGAAGATGGGCCACCCCCCTTTAAACACGCTCTACCAATTTGGATGCTGAGTTACGCAGATAGAATGTGGTTTATTTTGCTTGGCTTGCTTGCCGTCATTTTCCCGCTATTCAAGCTTTTCCCTCGCTATCGTAGCGTGCGATCGATCATGCTGATTGAGGATACTTATGAAGAAATTCAGGAGATTGAACGCTTAGGATTTAACGCGCAAAATTCTGAACAATTGCAATTGCTTATAAATGCGCTCAATCATTTGAATATTGAAGCCAGCTCTTTTTGGGTAGATCCTAGTGAGCTCAATCGTTTCTATACCATGAAGAGCGCATTAAATTTGATGCGCCTTCAGCTGATCGAGCTTCAAAAGAAGATGGGGTAATAGAAGATCAATAAAAGTGCTTTTAACTTTGTAAACTATTTTTTCCTCTATCAATATTTTTTTGATATCTTCCATTTAAGAACTGGGCCTGGCATATGTTTGATACTGTCAAATCAAAGGTTTTACCTAGAATCAAGAAGAGGGCCCATAGCATGACACCAAAGCTCGCTGTTCTTAACTCCGTTGAGTCATTTAATGATCCCCACCCAAGTATCAAACAGCGATTAGCTGATGGCAAAGCTTTGCGTAAAGTAATCAGCTTTGCAGTACAAGGTACTTATACCCCTCCGAAACATCGGATTGACCCCATTACTATTTTAGAAAACCAAGAAAAAACGCGTATTGCATCTCTCGTTCCGATTCGCTATGAAAGGATGATGGCATCTGCGTTTGCTTTTTATCGCGGCGGGGCTGCCATTATGGCGCAAGATCTTGCCAATCAACCCACTACCAATATCACCGTGCAATTATGTGGTGATATGCATGTTTCCAACTTTGGCCTCTTCGGTACTGCAGAACATCGTTTAATTTTTGGCATTAATGATTTTGATGAGACCCTTCCAGGCAGTTGGGAGTGGGATATCAAACGCTTGGTAGCTAGTGCCGTTATTGCTTGTGAGAGTCTGGGTGGCGATAAAAAAACTAGTAAAGCCATTGTGGATCACATCAGCTCTGAGTATCAAAAGCGCATGGCTCAATATGCACAAATGCCTTACCTAGAACTAGCGCAACAATTTATTGGCGAGAAGGATGTTCGCCGACACTTTAGTCCTAAGCATCAAAAAGAATTGGATGTCTACTTAAGGGGGGCTAAGGGGCATGGCAATATTCAGGTGCTACAAAGCTTGACTTCGCTAGTAGGTAAGAATCGGAAGATTATTAACAAGCCCCCGTTGATTGAGCATTTGGCTAAAAATGCTAAAAATGCTTATGGTGTCCCATTAGCAAGCTTAATCGATAAAGCCCTCCTACATTATGCAAGTATTCTTTTGACGGATCGACGTACGCTCTTTAAGCGTTACTTTTTAAAAGACTTTGCTAGAAAAGTAGTCGGGGTAGGTAGTGTGGGCACAAACTGCATGGTGCTTTACTTTGAAGGAGTCTCGGTAAATGACCCCTTATTTCTACAGTATAAGGAAGCGCAGAAATCTGTCTTGACGCCCTATCTTGGAGAATCAATCTATAAAGACATGGGACGACGTGTTGTCTCTGGACAGCGTTTGCTACAAGGAGCACCTGATATTTTTTTGGGCTATGGCTCAATGAAATACGATCTTCATCATACACAAGGCTTTTACTTAAGACAGTTGCGCGATATGAAGGGCGGTATTGCTGTAGGGGCGGGTGGTGTGACTTTAGAAAATTTTCCTGATTATGCCAAGCTCTTTGGTTGGGCGCTTGCCTTAGGGCATGCGCGTTCTGGCGATGCCGCGATGATTTCAGGATACTGCGGTACATCTGGGGAATTTAAAGATGCCATGTATTCATTCGCCAAATCCTATGCAAAACAAAATGCGGCTGATTATGATCAATTTTGCAAGGCAATAAAAATTGGAAGATTAACCATTCCTAAGAAGGGCGCTTCCCAGTGATTGGCGATCTTATCAGTTTCAAAAAATTAAATTGAAGAAAATTTTTAAGCAAGGTGAACTATTATCTTTAGTAGATCCCGCCAGTAGACTATCTGCGTTTTTTGCTTTGGTCGATTTCAGGATTCAAAGAGTCTTCATATTTTGAACCTAGATATTAATGGCCTATAGGCGATAGACTCCTGCGGGTTGACTTTTTGTGTATCAAAAGCAATGAATTTATTTTTAAAACTTCAATTGCTTTCAATTTTTTTACGCAACATCGAAATCGAACTTAGCAGATCAAAGTAGGGCTTTTCCTCCCCTACAGCCGCCCCTTCTTCAATAGCATCTTGGTTTATGCGATCTAGCTTATTGAGTAATACTCCCTTTTCTTCGTCCGATAGCTTTCTTTTTAAAAGTAATTTATCCATTTCCAAAAGAGCTTCGTAGTGCGGCCGCTCTTTCATCACAAAACGAAATTTTCGTAGGTGGATATTGAGTTTTGATAAGGGATAAAAAACTGTAACTAAAGCTAGTAATAACAACCATGCTCGATCTATAAATCCCGCGATCCAATACGGCAAATAACGCGCGGCATGTGGAGGGCCGTAATCATAAAATCTTTGTGCAACTGGACTAATTGGGATCAAGGAATCGACATACGCCGGAAATTCGTTGCGTTTGGCAAAAAGCAAGTCCGTTGAGCTGCGAATGATATCTTTTGTCGCCATTATCAAGGCTAGCTGAAGATCTGGGTGCATGTCTCTACGAACTACTAAGCTAGTTGTCGTAGCCACTAAAGAAACCTCTTTTGGGGGTATTTGATTCAGTAAGTCAATCGAACCGGCTGGTAAATTAACTGCCTGTAAATAACTATGTTTCTTTTGATAAGAGATTGCATTTGAAAAACTGTAAAGAGCTACATTAGGCGCTCTGAGTAAACCTTGAACTATTGGATCTTGATAGGTTGAAACAAAAATAAAGGCATCTAGATCCCCATTCAAAAATCTATTATGAACATCTAAAAATCGACCCGAGACAAAATGGGAATTGGTAGTGACATCAATACCAAAATTCATTAGGATTTTTTTAGCAATCATGTAAGAACCACTCTTCGATGGGCCAAGACCGACCGTGTAACGAGTCAAATCTTTTAAATCCTTTAATTGATGGATTTTATTTGTCTTATAAAAAATCCAAATAGGCTCATAAGAAATACTGCCAAGGGAATAAATTCCATCAATCTGATTCTGATTTAAAGCCGCACCAAAAGTGAAGGCAGTATTTACCTTATCTTTTGAATCATTCAGTCTGATGACATTATCAATTGCACCATCAGTATCAATAACAGAAACATCAAGACCCTTCTCTTTTAAGATCGACGCAGATTCTTCGGCGAAAGAATGCCAGTCCGAACTCCGATCGTCGGTTGCAAAATATATATGGCGATTGGGGAAGGGGTCTAGGTAAATGATCAAGGCAATGAGCACGCATAGAAATGCGATGATCATCACTTTAGATTCTCGAAATTCCTCTCGAGCAGCACGTAATTCATCTTTGATGATGATCGAAAGATAGTTAAATGAATTCATCAAAACAGTCCAAAAAAGACATAAGTTAGATATTTAACCTATAGTCTACCTTCCCTTAATTTCAATCGGCATAGTTACGAACGCCTAAAGGGTTACTGATCTTTATTATTTGCTTTCCACACCGTCCGTACTGGGTAGGGTTGAGCCTCCAAGGCTCGTTTTGCATGAAAGACTGTTCTATATCGCATAACAGCCTGATAAATAAATTCAAATAAGTGGGCTCTTAACGACCACTTCGAGATATAAGAGAAATTCTTTTCAACTTCTAAATTTCGGCCAAAGCTGCTGCTCAACTTAAGCTAATTTTAAAGAATTTAATTCTTTGAATTCAGACATAAGGAGCCCTTCAAATATCCCAGAGAAGCGGTTCCCTTCAAATTAAACAGGCGAGGAGAGTTAAATTTTCTATCAAGAACATTTACACCTCTTACTTGATCAAAATCAAGCTTTTAAAGCCTTCAGGGGGGAATTTAGGCGCAGAATGGAAACATAATTATTTGAAGTGATCGCGATGAAATTGAGCATCACCCACAAGCGGTTCTGGACCGACTCTGCCTTAGCGCTAACGCTATCGATGGGGACGAGTATAGCTTCAGCACAGATCACCGCCTTTACGCCCGGGTATGCCAATCAGCCCGCTTTGGCCACGATTAATGCGCTTGGAGCCTACAACCTCAACCTGTCGGGAAATGGCGTCACGATCGGCATTGTCGATACGGGCATCAATCCGAATCATGTTGCGTTTAATAATAATGCGATCGTGGCGGGCATGGGTTGGTCGCGCTCCAGTTCGGACCTATTAACCAATAATTGGGTGTCGCAATCGAGCACAACGAACGTCAGTTTTCTCAACGATCTCAATGCGGATCAAACAAACGCCGGTCACGGAACATTTGTTTCCAGCATTGCTGCGGGTCGACCCAATACCCTTAACGGCAATATCATGGGGGTTGCCTACAACTCGAAACTGGTGATTGGAAGCATCGTCTTCAATCAATATGTTAAAGACACCGAAACCCTGTTAGCGCTAGGCCTATCGGATTCGCAAGTCGCAAAGTCAATCGACTTTGTCAGCAGCCAACCAAACGTAAAGGTGATTAATAATAGTTGGGGAGTACCTGCCGATTCGAATATTCCGCTAGCAACTGCGATGGCGAATTACAGCAATGCAGAACCGCAAACCGTTGCCGCTTTAAAACGGGCTCAGGACTTGGGCAAGGTCATTGTCTTTGCAGCCGGCAACGATAGCGTCACATATCCTGGAGCACCAGCTACATTGCCAAGCATCGACTCTACCGTGCTAAATAAAGGTGGTTGGATTGTTGTGGCCGCTACCTCGGTGCGCGGCGTTGCAAATGGTGTCATCGAAATGGCGCAACAATCCGCTTTAGGCTATACCCCAGGCTGGTACACGGACTACTGTGGCCAGACCAAGAATTACTGCATTAGTGCCCCTGGGGGTTTTGAGGCTAATCTCAATCCCCCTGTCTCCGGTCTGGATATTCGCGCGATCAATGGGGCCAATTCCACAAGCAACACAGCCTATAAAACCGATAATGGAACCTCCTTTGCTGCCCCTCTCGTAACGGGGGCCGTTGCCGTATTGGCCGAACAGTTTCCGTGGATGACCAGCAAGAATTTGGGCGTCACCATTTTGACAACCGGCACGACCGCCGCAGACCCCAGCGAAACTTGGGGACGCGGTTTGCTCGATGTGGGTAAGGCCGTCAAAGGCCCTGGACTGTTTGAAGAGGATTTTTCAGCCAACGTTCCCTCCAGTGCCAGTTCGACGTTTAGCAACGACATCGGCTACCGTACCGGTTACGACGGCGGCATTATCAAAAGCGGTGACGGAACCTTGGCACTGACCGGAAACAATCTTTACACCGGCAATACCTATTTGAACGGAGGCACCTTGGTTGCAAGCACGCAAAGCAGTCTTGGGAACACCGCCGCGGATCTGCAATTTAATGGCGGGGCTTTGAAGCTCGGCACCAATTTTGATCTCACGCGCAACCTTAACATCGGCTCAGCCGGTGGAACGCTAGACATCAATGGCTACACCAAACTCCAAACATTCAGCATGTATGGTGCCGGGCAATTTGGCGTGACCGGTGGAGGTCAGCTCACACTCAATCAGGTAAATCCCCAGCAAGGTGGATTGGCGGTTTCGGGAGGCAGCACGGTGGTCGCAGCGTACGATTCCTATATTGGTCAATCCGGATCCAAGGTTTCCCTCGACAAGGGCACATTGAATATCTCCGGCTTTGATTCATCCGTGAGCGCCTTTAATCGTCCGTTGGCAATCGGATCCAATGGCGGCGTAATCAATACTGGGAGCAATACGCTTGCGTTTACGGGTGGCCTGATTGATGCGTTTGGAAGTTCGAAAGGCCAACTGAACTTCACTGGCGGAAACCCGTTGAAGATTACCCAAAACTTTACCCTGAATGCGTTGTGGGGCGCAGACTATACGATCCCCTCCGGCATCAAGCAAACCGGCAATGGCGGACCAGGAGCCGATCCGGTTTCCAATAAACCCTACGTCATGACGGTGGATGGCAAGGTTTCGCCAGGCAATTCGCCCGGGACCAGCGAAATTACCGGCAGCATTACCGTTGCCCCCGACGGGGAAATTGATATTGATGTCGATGGCACCGGCACCGCAAATGGCGCCGGAAATTACGATCGCTTTGTGTTCACCAATGCTCTGGGAAAATTCACCACCGGCGGCATCCTCTGGGTCAACTTAAGGGGCATCTCCGGCAATGCCAACAACAACTACAGCCCGCCGGTTGGACAAGGTTTTAAGATCGTCAGCGCACCGGGCGGCGTCTATGGCAGTTTTATTGGAATTGTTCAACCCGTTGGCGGATTGCTTCCGGGCACCCGTTTTGATGCGGTTTATGGAAGTACCGCCCTCTCGCTCTACGCCACACCCACTTCCTATGCCAACATTGCCGCAGC
>CAIMOW010000057.1 GCA_903843235.1 uncultured beta proteobacterium
ACTCAATGTACCCCACCCCACTACAGGCCAGATGAAGCTAGTTGCCAGTCCAATGCGACTTTCCAAAACACCGGTAGAAGTACGGATGCCACCGCCAACGCTGGGGCAACACACTGATGCTATCCTACGCGATCGCCTCAAGCTAGATACTCAAGCAGTGGAAAACCTGCGCCAAAATGGGATTATTTAAATCTCATGACAGATAAAAAATCAGCGCCATCCCTTTCTCTCAAGCAGGTCCTCATCTTTGGTGGCTTGATGGTGACGCTATCCATGGGGATACGCCATGGCTTTGGCTTATTTAATCTGCCCATCACCTCTGCCAATGGCTGGGGAAGAGAAACCTTCGCACTCACCATTGCGCTGCAAAATCTGATATGGGGCGCCTTTCAGCCGATCACTGGTGCGCTAGCAGATCGCTATGGCGCATTCAAAATCATGGTTGCCGGCGGTGCTCTCTACGCACTTGGATTAGTTGGCATGGCTTTGTCTAGTGATGTACTCAATTTCACCTTTGCCGGTGGACTGCTGATTGGACTTGCGCAAACTGCAACTACCTATAGCGTCGTTTACGGAATCTTGGGGCGTAATGTTCCTGCAGATAAACGTGTCTGGGCAATGGGTATTGCGGCAGCAGCAGGATCGTTTGGTCAATTCCTCATGATCCCAACTGAGCAAGGATTGCTCAGTAGTTTTGGTTCACAAGATGCGCTCCTCATGCTCGCCCTCATGGCAAGCCTCATGATTCCCATAGCCTTTATGTTGCGTGAAAAGAATTTTGTTCATTCGCACAATCTGGGCGATCAAACAATTAAAGAAGCATTAAAGGAAGCCATTAAAAATCCGAGCTTCAGATTGCTCACATTGGGTTATTTTGTTTGCGGCTTTCAAGTGGTCTTTATTGCTGTTCATCTTGCCCCCTATTTGAAAGATCTATCGAAGATTTATCCAGGGGTTGGCGCACCGGTCGTTGCAACGACTGCTTTGGCCCTGATTGGACTATTCAATATTTTTGGCACCTATGCCGCCGGCATGTTGGGTCAGCGTTTGCCTAAGCGCTACCTCTTGTCTGGCATCTATTTGGGAAGATCCATAGCCATTATTGGATTCTTATTATTGCCGCTCAGTCCTATGACCACTTACATCTTTGCCTCGATCATGGGTTTTCTCTGGCTTTCCACCATCCCCCTGACCAATGGGATTGTTGCCCAGATATTCGGTGTGAAATACCTCACGATGCTTTCTGGCTTGGTTTTCTTTTCGCATCAATTAGGCAGTTTTTGTGGAGCGTATTTTGGCGGCTATCTGTATGACAAGACAGGTTCTTACCTGATTGTTTGGGAAATTTCGATTGCCTTGGGTGTATTTGCTTTCATGATCAATCTACCGGTAAAAGAACGTGCGATCCATCGACCTGCTACAGCCTAAAAGAAAAAAGAGTCTAATGCGATGGGCTCTTTTTATAACAGCCTTGCTAATATTGGCAGCAGTTTTTTCAACATACTTTGCACCCACTATGATGGTTGCATTAACTAATCAGGTTTGGGCTCTTTGCGGTTGGTAATAACCCCTACCTTATTTTCGGAAAATAAAGTAGCAGTACTGGAAATATTTTTTATCTCGCCGTAGCACAATGGATAGTGCACATGCCTCCTAAGCGTGGGATACAGGTTCGATTCCTGTCGGCGGGACCAAAACTTATCCACAGCTTTTGTGGATAAGTCATCAAAAGTTTTCGTAAGTCTCCGATTTGTATAGACAGACCTGTCTTGCCTAAATATTAGGCAAGACTTACAAGTAAAGAAATAATCGTTTACATTGTGTATAAGCTAATGCTTGATATAGCTAAAGAATATAAAGACGGAGACAAGAATGAAAAAGAATCGCTATGTTTGTGCTAGTGCAGCAAGCTTGATTGCTGGCACTATTTTATTTTGTATCTCAATATCGCAAACTGCGTTCGCTCAAAGTGCGTTTCCCAATAAACCTATTCGTTTGGTAGTCCCGTTTCCTGCCGGCGGTGCAACGGACAATATTGCAAGGCCACTACAAAACGAATTACTTTCTGTTGCTAAGTGGAATGTGGTGATTGACAACAAACCTGGCGCTGGCGGAAACATTGGCGCAGAAGTTGTCGCGAAATCTCCGCCAGATGGATACACTTGGCTCATGGCCTCTGTTGGCACTCACGGAATTAACCTTCCTTTGTATACACAAGGTGGCGGGAAATTACCTTTTGATCCCATCAAAGATTTCACACCCATCACACTTGCCGCTGAATTACCTAACGTCATCGTCTTGAATGTTGAATTTGCAGCTAAGAACAACATCAATACTGTCAATGACTTAATCCGCTTTGCCAAGGCCAATCCGGGTAAGCTCAATATGGCCTCTAGTGGCAATGGAACATCGACCCATATGGCTGGGGAGCTATTTAAGTCTATGACTAAAACTTTCATGACTCACCTACCCTACAAGGGTAGCCCACCAGCGGTTACCGATCTCATGGCAGGCAATGTAGACCTGATGTTTGATAACCTACCTTCTTGTATTAACTACATTCGTGCAGGTCGCCTAAAAGCACTAGCAGTTACCAGCTTAAAACGCTCACCTGCATTCCCAGATTTGCCAACAGTTGCTGAGGCAGCGAATTTACCAGGCTATGAAGCAACTGCCTGGTTCGGCATTGTTGGGCCTGCTGGAATGCCACAAGATATTGTGAATAAAGAGAGTGCTGAATTAATTAAAGCAATCAATAGCCCAGCTGTGAGAGAAAAATACATTGCTATGGGCGCAGAACCCGTTGGTAATACACCAGCGCAATTTAGTGCTTACATTAAAAATGAAATCGCTAAGTGGACTAAGGTTGTAAAAGATTCTGGTGCAAAAGTAGATTAATTGTGGTGCATTAAGACAAATGAATTGTACGTATTAAAAAAGGGCGCTTAGCGCCCTTTTCTTTTACTGTTGTTTGATCAATCACTTTCCGAGTTGTGAAAGCAGCTTTGATGGAGAAATCACTTCTTGATCAAGCACTAGTTCAATGAGTGCACCACGATTACTAGTTAGTGCTTTAGCAAAAGCTGGGGCGAACTCATCCGTCTTGGTGACACGGTATGCTGGCATGCCAAAGCTGTCAGCAAACTTGATGAAATCAGGATTGGTTAATCCGGTTCCCATCACGCGTTGATTAAACTCGCGTTCTTGATGCATACGAATAGTTCCGAGCATGCTGTTATTGACTAAGAGAATAATGGGGAACGCCTCATAGCGTGCTGCGGTTGCCAACTCTTGGCAATTCATCATGAAATCACCATCACCACATACTGCAATCACCACTCTATTAGGATCGACAATTTTTGCAGCAATTGCTGCAGGAAGACCATATCCCATAGAACCGTTTACTGGTGCCAATTGACTCTTAAATCCACCGTATGGATAAAAGCGATGCACCCAAGTAGCAAAGTTACCAGCACCATTGGTGAGAATGGCATTACGCGGAATGCTAGCAGGCAATGACGCCATGATGTGCGCAAGTTGCAGATCACCCTTGACCGTCACTGGCGCAGAAAAGGCCAGATACTCAGCATGAGCGGTAGTCATAGCCTTGGGATCGCCTTGCTTACCCATTTGAACCTGACTCAAGGCAGCACAGAAATTTTCAGGACTGCAGTTGATCGCAAATTCTGGGCGATAAACGCGACCAAGCTCATCAGAGCTCGATAACACATGAATGACTTTGGTACTTGCTGTTGGCACAGAGAGGACGCTGTAGCCCGCTGTGGTCATCTCTCCCAAGCGCTCACCAATGACTAAAAGAGCATCAGATTCACAAATGCGTTTCACGAGCGCTGGATTGGCACCAATTCCTAAGTCACCGGCATAGCAGGCATCTTGGTTATCGATTAAATCTTGAGAGCGAAAGCTCGTAGCCACTGGAACACCTTCGCGTTTTGCCCAAGCACTTAAAGCATCACAAGCTAATGTATTCCAATTGCCGCCACCAGCTAGAATCATCGGCCTCTTGGCGGTGGTGAAGAGCTCCATCGCACCATTG
>CAIMOW010000058.1 GCA_903843235.1 uncultured beta proteobacterium
AAAGATTTTTTTGGTCTAGCTATCCCAAAAATGCCAGCCAACTTCTTTGGCAGTATTCAAGCGCTTTATAGCGCAGCCGATACAGTGAATCTGATTGCGCTCGCTTTAGCAACAGGAAGTCTATGCTTGCTAATCATCTGGAGGAAATTTCAAAATCATCTAGGCTGGTTAAGTCACCTACCAGGTACTGTAGTGGCAATGGTGCTAGCAACCATCATGACATCGATGATGGATCTTCCTGTGGATACGATTGGTAGTCGTTTTGGGGGCATACCTTCCGGTCTCCCCCATTTTCAATGGATCCCAGTGAGCTGGGACACCGCACAATTTGTCATCATGCCCGCTCTAACACTAGCACTGCTAGGTTCAATTGAATCATTACTCTGCGCTAGAGTTGCTGACGGCATGATTCATGATCGCCATCACCCCAACCAAGAGCTTATGGCCCAAGGGATTGCTAATCTCGTAAGCCCTTTCTTTGGTGGAATGCCTGCTACAGGCACGATTGCCAGAACAGTGACTAATGTGCAAAGCGGTGGCAGCACGCCAATTGCCGGTATCGTTCATGCCGTCACACTCCTTCTTGTTATTTTATTTGCAGCACCTCTCGCAAAAAACGTACCTCTAGCAAATCTTGCTGCCATTCTGATGTACGTTGCCTGGAATATGGGTGAGTGGAGTAAGTTTTTTGATCTGAAGCAATTTCGCTTAGCCTATCGCCTTACCATGCTGAGTGTCTTCGGTTTAACCATCATTCTAGATTTGACAGTGGCAGTTGAGATAGGTCTACTACTTGCGTTTATCACCTTCATCTATCGAATTTCGAGCCTGTCTCGTTGCGAAGCTGCTAATCTCAAAGATTTTCCGGTCTTAGAAAATCAAGCGGGGAAAATTGATGCCTATCGAATCTATGGCGCCATCTTTTTTGGCGCAGTGCAGTTGCTAGAAAGCATTGAGAAGAATTTGCCAAGCGAAACTTTAATACTCGACTTAAAAAATGTGATCTATGTGGATGCGTCCGGCATGGATACCATTATGGAATTGAAATATCTATGCGATGCTGGCGGCATCAAATTGATTATTTGTGGCTTAGCTCACCAGCCGCATGATGTGGCTGAACGTAGCGGTCTATTAGAAAAGCTTAATGCTAATTGCTTATATCCCGATCTCAGTTTGGGTATTCAAGCGGCAACCAAATCCCTCTAAGAAAAACAAAAACCACCCTTTAATAAAGCTTCAGGCAGAACCCAGGCTCGATAAAACCCAAATCCTCCAGCAGTCAAAAACAGGGCAGCCGACAAATACCGCACCCAAGCGTAATGGCCAAGCTGAGTTAAGGCTGCTGAAAATTTTGAGATCAGTAAAAGGTTTGGCAGTGTGCCCAAACCAAAGGCCAGCATTAAGGCTGCGCCCGTCAATACGTCACCTGATAGAAAAGCCAAAGGTAGGACGCTATACACCAGGGCGCATGGAACTAAGCCCCAGAGCATTCCACTAAACCACCGCGAGGGGCGACTAGCCATTTGCCCAAAGAAACGGGCCCAATAGGCTGCAATTTTTGCCCCAAACCACCTGCCTGGAGGGGTCTGGCTGGCTGGCTTCCTCCATAACAAGCGAATCCCCATCCAGACCAAAATAACAGCAGTAAAGGCGTATAGAGGGCGCTGGAGAGGTATGAGGCCCTGTTGCCATACTACCGCCCCCATCCAAGCAGCTAGGGCCCCAAGCAGCATATAGGTCGTCAAACGCCCTAAGTGCATGATTAATTGAAGAAAAAAGAGTTCCGACTGTCTGCTAATGCGAGTTGAAACGAGGACTGGGCGCTCTATTGCGGCCGCAATACCCCCGCACATCAGGGCACAGTGCCAACCGCTCACTAGGGAGCCTAAAAAAGTGGCTAATAAAAGACTAGCTGTCAGCATTGAGGGGCCATAAAGCAGGGAAAAAAGGCTTAGTAATCACCCCAATAGAATAAACTGGTCTCATAATTACACCCAATATGAATTACACAAGCTCAGACTCCCCAAATAGCAAATGCTCGGTTTGCGTTTTAGGACAATTTTGCCTTCCTGTTGGACTAAGCTCTAGCGAAGTCAGCAGGGTTGATGCGCTAGTCAAAGAAAGAGTTCATCTGCAAAAAGGTGAAAGTCTCTACCGCCATGGTGACCCCCTCACTTCTGTTTATAGTGTTCGCTTTGGCACCCTCAAAACTGAATACTGTCTTCAGGATGGTCGCCAACAAGTTATTGGTTTTCATTTACCTGGCGAGATCTTGGGTTTAGATGGTATTGGCGAAGGTCAATATCAATCAGACGCTATTGCACTAGAAGAAAGTGAAGTTTGCATTATTCGCTATGAAGCTTTTGAAGCTTTAGCGCAACAGATACCAGTACTGCAGCAGCAGTTTCATCGCATCATGAGTCGAGAGCTGACACAGGATCAACGCCACCTTCTCTCGCTAGGAACCATGCGCGCGGAAGAGCGCTTAGCCGCTTTCCTCTTGAATTTATCGCAACGTTTAGCAGCGCGCGGCTACCTCAATAATGAATTTGACTTACGCATGAGTCGCGTGGAAATCGGTAGCTACCTTGGTATTCAGATTGAGACTGTTAGCAGAATGCTTTCTCGGTTTTCTGAGGCCGGCTTGATTCAAATCAAACAACGTCATATTAAGCTGATCGATATGAATGGCTTGTACGAATTAGCTGGCGCTCCAAATCCAGATCGAAGTGGTAGCACCTGCAGTCATGGGGTCCAGCTAAAAAAAGCTTAGATTAATCCGCGGTCGATTGGTTTGCCATCTGCGGGAGCTTCTATCCCCGGCAAAATGTAAGCAGTTAAAGCACTCGAGAATGCACAGAACGTCCATATAACGAAGAACCCAACGGTGTAGATCCCTTCATCAGAAATATCGGGATGGTGGCCAAAGAATAAAAGTTCAGAAGGGTGTACCACGCTAAACAATAAGCCCTCAGCCAATCCTGCCACTAAGAAGGAAGGCCACATGATCCAAATCAAGAGGCGGTATTTCATCTTGTGACCTGTTCGACCTTAAGGCCTTGCTTCACAACACCGTCACGCAGTGGTTTATCAGCATACAGATTGACTGCCAACCAAATGGTAATAGCGCAACCCACCATCGCTAACGCTGGACCGCTAATTAATAACCAAGGCCATAACTGCTTCCACCAAGGCTTGATTGTCTGCTGATCTGTCATATTCATATCTCCCTAGTTTGCCCTTAAGTCTAACGGGGAATAATAAAAGTGGATTTTTCTTCACGAGTTCTCAGGATAGGTTTGTCACCGTCCATCTCCTCAGCGATCACATCGAAATGAATCGGATAATTTCCCGGATCATTCTCGCCAATCGTGGTGCTAATCTTAATGGGTAGCAGTTGATTACTTGCTGGACCAACTGCAATCTCATTGATTTCTTTGCCTTGAGAATTTAAAATCCTCAAGTCTTTTAAACCAGACGCTTTCACTGCAACCTTCATTGAATGCTCAGAAGCGTTCATGATTTGAATGCGGTAGATATTTTCAATACGTACCCCATCGACTTCACGCGCCAAAGCACCACGGTCACGCATTACATCAACTCGCAAAGGATTACGAGTGGCAAGTGAGATTAAGAATGCGGCAGTTAAAACAGTAATGAAGGCGGTATAAATCAACACACGAGGACGCAAGATGTGCTTAATAGCACTTTGATTCGATTCTTTGTCTTCAATAGCACGTTCAGTCGTATACCGGATCAAGCCCTTTGGATACTCCACTTTTTCCATGACCTGATCACAAGCATCAATACATGCACCACAGCCAATGCACATATATTGCAAGCCATCCCGAATATCAATCCCGGTTGGACAAACCTGAACGCAAATACTGCAGTCAACACAATCACCCAAACCCAATGCGGTTTGATCGGCACTCTTACTTCGGCTTCCTCTGGGCTCACCGCGTACCTTGTCGTAAGTTACTAAGAAAGTATCTTTATCGACCATCACGCTTTGGAAGCGTGCATACGGGCACATATATTTACAAACTTGCTCACGCATGAAGCCTGCATTACCCCAGGTAGCAAAGCTATAAAAGCATAGCCAAAATAACTGCCATGGGCCAAGGGCTAGATGTACGATGGCAGTGCCCAGGGTATCAATCGGCGTGAAGTAACCAATGAAGGTGAAGCCGGTCCAGAAAGCAACTAAGAGCCAAATCACATGCTTCGTAATTTTGATACGCCACTTACGAACACCCCAAGGCCATTCCTCGCCATCTAAACGAATGCGCGCAAAACGATCGCCCTCAATCTTGCGCTCGATCCACATGAAGATTTCGGTATAGACGGTTTGCGGGCAAGCATAGCCACAGAACAAACGGCCAGCGACTGCTGTGAACAGAAAGAGTGCTAATGCCGAGAGAATCAGCAAGAGCGTGAGGTAGATCACATCTTGTGGCCAGAGAACTAAGCCAAAGATATAGAACTTACGTTGAATTAAGTCAAAGAGAATTGCCTGACGACCGTTCCAACTAACCCAAGGTAAGCCATAGAACAGTAGTTGGGTAGCGATAACCAGCACATACCGCCAGCGGGCAAAGAGCCCGCTAACAGAACGTGGATAAATCTTGCTTCGAACCTCGTAGAGCGATTCCTCGATGACGTTGATGGGAATAGGCTTCCCAACTGGTGAATCAGGCACGACTACTTAGCTGGTGGTGCTGGCTTATTGTTAGATAGACCCCACACATAAGCTGTTAATAATTGAATCTTCTCAGGACTTAATACTTTGTCTTGAGCAGGCATCATTGCAATGCGGCCCTTGGTCACTGTTTCAACAATGGTAGCTTCAGAACTACCGTACAACCAAGTCTTGTCAGTTAGGTTAGGTGAGCCCAAAGCAATATTGCCCTTAGCATCTGGGCCGTGACAAGCTACACAATTGGCTTTAAATACATCGGCACCACGCGCCGCTTTTAAGTCATCGACAGGAAGTCCGGAGAGGCTGCGAACATAGTTAGCAACATCCTGAACCTGTCCAGCATTTAACACCGCCCCAAATGGAGGCATCACGCCACCGCGACCATTGACAATAGTCGTCTTGATGTTCTCTGGTGAGCCACCATAGAGCCAGTCGCCATCAGTTAAGTTAGGGAAGCCTTTAGCACCACCCGCATCAGAACCATGGCACTGTGCGCAAGAGTTCAAGAAAAGACGTTGTCCCATTTCACGTGCTTTTGGATTGGCTGCAACTTGTACAACGTCCATCTTCACGTACTTGGCGTAAACAGGCTTTAACTCATCATTGGCTGTCGTCATGGAGCTCATCAAAGCGCCATCAGTACTGTAGCCCAAAAGGCCTGGGTAAGAACCTAAGCCTGGATACAAAACCAAATACACCAATGCAAAGATGCAAGAGAGCAAGAACATCCACATCCACCAACGTGGCAATGGATTATTGAGCTCGCGCAAGTCACCGTCCCAGACGTGGCCTGTATCAGCTACTTCACCATCAGGCCTGAGAATAGCCTTAACCTTACGAACAGAAAATAATAGCCAGATGCACCAGAAAATACCGACCAAAGTTACTAAGGCGATATAGGCACTCCAACCAGCACCAAGAAAGTCACTCATGATTTATCCTTACTAAATTCATCGGGAAGATCGAACGGAAGTTCGGCGGATTCTTCATTGGCGGACTGTCTTTTTGTAGACCAAGCCCACCAAACGATTCCTAAAAAAAATGCTAAGCCAAGCACTGTAGATACAGCTGAGAGGTAGGGTGCGATATTTTGCATATGTTTCATTCCCAAGCAATTACTTGGCAACTACCTCGTCAACAGTAATATATCTACGATTAATGCCTAAACCTTGGAGATAGGCCACTAACGCATCTAGCTCAGTTTTACCCTCAAGCTCTTTAGGTGCATTAGCAATCTGCTCATCGGTATAAGGCACACCTAAACGGCGCATTGCAACCATATGCGATTGAATGGTGTCAGCATTAGCGTTACTCTTAGCAAGCCAAGGATATGCAGGCATATTTGACTCAGGCACGACATCACGTGGATTATTCAAATGAATCTGATGCCAAGCATCTGAATAGCGACCACCAACACGGGCTAAGTCTGGACCAGTACGTTTGCTACCCCATAGGAATGGATGATCATATACAGACTCACCAGCCAAGGAGTAAGGGCCGTAACGCTCTACCTCAGAACGAAGGGTGCGAATCTGCTGGGAATGGCAACCCAAACAACCCTCGCGTTGGTAAATATCACGACCAGCTAAACGCAGGGCTGTATAAGGCACAACCCCAGGACTAGGCTCTGTTGTTGAGTGTTGGAAAAACAAAGGAACGATCTGCACCAATCCAGCAACTGCAACTGCTGCGATGGTAGCTACGATCAGCCAACCAACATTACGCTCAAGCGTTTCGTGGGAAAAAAATCGACGTTGTTCTGACATGTTCTTATCCTTAGTGAGCAGCTATGGACGCTTGTGGAATCTGAGCGTCTATGAATTTTTTATTAATGACTGTTTTGTACACGTTGTAAGCCATCAACAACATGCCGCTTAAGTAGCACAAGCCCCCCAACAAACGAATCACATAGAAGGGATAAGTTGCTTTCACGGACTCTACGAAGCTATATGTCAATGTGCCATCAGCCTCAAAAGCTCTCCACATCAAACCTTGCATCACACCGGCAATCCACATCGCAGCAATGTAAATTACAACACCGATGGTTGCAATCCAGAAATGCAACTCAACTAACTTAGCGCTGTACATATCTCGTTGTCCAACTAAGCGCGGAATCAAGTAGTACAGAGAACCAATCGTAATCATGGCAACCCAACCTAGAGCACCAGAGTGAACGTGGCCAATAGTCCAGTCCGTGTAATGAGACAAACTATTCACAGTCTTAATCGACATCATTGACCCTTCGAAGGTAGACATACCGTAGAAGGACAATGAAACTACCAAGAATTTCAAGATAGGATCACGACGCAATTTATGCCATGCGCCGGATAAAGTCATGATGCCGTTGATCATGCCACCCCAAGATGGCGCCAACAAGATCAGAGAGAACACCATACCTAAAGACTGTGTCCAGTCTGGCAAAGAGGTGTGCTGTAAGTGGTGTGGACCTGCCCACATATAAGTGAAGTTCAAAGCCCAGAAATGGACGATGGACAAACGATATGAGTAGATTGGACGCTCAGCTTGCTTTGGAATGAAGTAGTACATCATGCCCAAGAAGCTTGTAGTCAAAAAGAATCCTACTGCATTATGACCATACCACCACTGAATCATGGCATCTTGTGCACCTGCATAAGCAGAGTAGGACTTAAACAAGCTTGCAGGCATCTCGATGTTATTGACGATGTGCAAGATTGCAATTGTCAAAATGTAAGCGCCGAAGAACCAGTTAGAGACATAGATATGTTTGGTTTTGCGCTTAATCACTGTGCCAAAGAACACGACAGCGTAAGCAACCCAAACTACAGTAATCAGGATATCAATTGGCCACTCAAGTTCTGCATACTCTTTGGAGGTGGTAATACCCAAGGGAAGAGTGACAGCTGCAAGCACAATCACTGCTTGCCAACCCCAGAAAGTAAACGCCGCTAATTTGTCACAGAAAAGCCGCACTTGACAGGTGCGCTGCACGATGTAATACGACGTAGCAAACAGCGCAGAGCCGCCAAAAGCAAAAATGACTGCATTTGTGTGTAGCGGGCGCAATCGACCGTAGCTCAGCCACGGGATGTTAAAAGTGATTTCAGGCCAAATGAGCTGAGCAGCGAGGATAACCCCCACCAACATGCCCACAATCCCCCAAAGCACAGTAACAATGGCGAATTGGCTGACAACCTTGTAATTGAAGGTATCTTGATTACCCCCCACGGTAAGTCCCATGGTTTCTCCTTTTTTGTGACCAAACAGCGACATAATTCAAATTAACTGAATCCATTATCGAATAAGTAATTAAAGAAGTTTTGATCTACATCAAAAAGGCTTTAGATCATTACTCCTTACAAGCGCCAAGGTCAAAAACCATCCAATTTAGTGCTTTTGAGTGGATTTTCTGCTATTTCCAGCCTCGGGAGCATCATCATCCATTAGGATAGCTTGGCCTGGTCCATCGAGGTCATCGAACTGCCCATTCTTAACAGACCAACGCAAAATCCAAGCCAACAGGCCGACCAAAACGAGAGAGAGTGGAATTAAGAGAAATAGACTTTCCATTGCATCAGTCTATACTTTTCTCAGGCGCCAAGCATTCAATGTGACTGCCAGGGACGATAAAGACATCCCAACTCCAGCAATCCAAGGATTTACCAATCCCATCATAGCCGCAGGAATGGCCACGAGGTTATAAATCAAGGCCCAAATGAGATTCTCTTTAATCACCATTTGGGTTTTGTCCGCTAGTAATAATATTTTTGCTAATGGCGCCAGAGAGCTCGCCGTCAAAATGGCGTCGGCACCAGCAGAAGCAAGTGGCGCACCGGTACCAACAGCAATAGAGATATCTGCACGCGCCAGCAAAGGAGCATCATTTACACCATCACCAATAGCCCATACAAAACGCCCTGCGTCTTGCAAACGCTCGATATAGTCATACTTATCTTCAGGGGTGCATCCTCCTTGATAACTCTCAATACCCACCTGCCCTGCCCACCAAGCTACCGTTGCTGGATCATCACCCGATACCAAGTGCACTGTAATATTTCTTGCTCGTACAGTTGATAAAAAATCTTGCAAGCCAACTCTTGGTGTATCCAAAAAAATAAAGCTCGCAATAAGTCCTTGATGATCGGCTAAGTGCACCTGGCCGTATTGCCCAGTCTCAAGATCTTGATGTACACGAATCCAGCTTGAACTACCCAAGCGATACACCCCAGAACTCAAACCTTTACCGAGTTGATTGGTCACAGGCTCAGCTAAAACTGGTAGCGACAGATGTTCAATTTCAGCAGCACGCAACAAAGACAGCGCTAAAGGATGCCGCTGCCCCGCTTCCAAAGCAGTCGCGAGAGCTAAAGCATCCTCGCGACGATATTCAGAGCGCAGATTCACAATTTCTTTTAGCTCTGGTTGACCCATGGTTAAGGTTCCGGTCTTATCAAGCACAAGATCGCTTGCCTTAACCAAGCCCTCCATCATATGCCCGCGCACAATCAAGAGCCCCAGTCGCGTGACAGCACCTTGTGCTGCGGCCATTGCTGTTGGCACGGCAAGCGATAAGGCACAAGGACAACTGGCCACTAAGACAGCCACTAAGACTGTCCATGCTTTACTGGAATCAATATATAGCCAAATTGCTGATGATAAAAAAGCACATAACAATAAGAAACCCACAAAATAAGCAGCCCACTTTTCTGCAAGACTCACCATCAATGGTTTTGCTAACAAGGCTTGATCTAGTAAAGAAGCAATGCCAGCAATTCTGGTAGACTGCCCTACCGCATCTATTCTCATAATGAGAGGATTGAGAATATTGTGAGTTCCGGCATAAATGCGGTCACCGATGTTTTTTTCGATAGGTATAGATTCTCCAGTCAAAAGAGACTCATCTACCGAACTTTCACAGGCAATCAAAATTCCATCTGCCGGTACAACTTCACCTGGCGATACTCGTAATACTTCTCCTGGCATGCAATTGACAACGGGAACCAATTCAATCTGCTGAGCCTGCGGGTAATCAAGCACGCGTTCGCACGTTGCAGGAAGTTGTTTAGCTAAGGCCTCAGCGCCACCCTGCGCATCCTGTTTTGCAACTAACTCAACATAACGTGCGGCCAAAATGAAAGCAACAAACATGGTAATTGAATCAAAATAACTTTGACCAGATCCAGTAACTAAATTAATCGTACCAGCAATAAATGCCAGTGCTAATGCTAGTGCGATCGGCACATCCATACCCAACATGTGGGTTCGCCTAAATGAATGAACGCTGCGCCACGCAGCCTGAAAAATTGGCCCTGCTGAATACAACATCACTGGCACTGTCAATACCCAGCTAGTCCAGCCCAATAGCAAATCATATTCAACAGTGATGTCATTGGCACCAACATATGATGGCCATGCGTACATCATGACTTGCATCATCCCCAACAAAGCAACCCCCAGCCTAGTGAGTAATTGACGTTTTTCTTTCTTAGACCTCTCAATAGAAAGTGATGGTTCAAATGGCCAAGCCTCGTAGCCGATACGCTCAATTTCAAAAAGCAATCTAGCCAAGCTGACTTGATTCGGCGAAAAAATAATCTTGGCCTTTTGCGTGACGTAATTAATTTGTACGTCTTTCACTCCAGGGCTACGGCGCAAGTGCTGCTCACATAACCAAACACAAGCAGCACACCGAATTTTCTCAAGACGTAGTGTGGTTTCAAGATCACCCTCATCACCAACCGGGCGAGTGAAACGACTCAGTAATGAAGGATCGTCATACGGCAAAAGCTTGACAGGGATTTCATCTGAAGCAAGATATGCAGATGGCTTATCGCTCGATTGCGCCCGTCTTGCATAAAAGACTTCTAGACCTTCACCATGAATCGTTTGCGCAATTGCCATGCACCCAGCACAACAAAATGATCTTGATACCCCATTCAAATCTGCCGAGTAAGCCTCATTGGGAAGCAATGGACTTCCACAGTGATAGCAAATGCTATGCAAACTCTTGCTCATGATGTCGACTTTTGCCCAACCCACCCACTGCGGCGTTCATACATCACAAACAACACACCCCAAATCACTACTGCCACATATGCCCAAACCCAAGAAATCTGAGAAGTTCTAGAGCCTGTTAAATCCAAAAAAAATCCAAAGATTGCAGGGCCGAGTAAACCACCGCCAAAACCCATTAAAGAATGCAAACCCATTGCCGCACCTTTAATATCTTCTTGAGCGCTAGTCACCAAACCTGCAGTGAGAGTAGCTGAGTCGGCCATGATAAAAATGGTATGACCTACTGCTAAAGCAACAATCAACCACCATGACTGGCCAGTTGAACAAGCTAAAGCAATACCCATCACTGCACTCATGAGCATCACAAAACAAACCCACTTCTGACGACCCACTCGCAAAGCAATTTCATTCCCCAAAATAGAAGATGGCACTCCAAAGAAATTAATGACGCCCGCTAAAGTGGTAGCAGTCAGAAAGAAAGAGTCACCAGCCACTACTGCGCATAAACCAAAGAATGCCACAATCCAACTTCTAGAAGCAAACAGCTCTATAGAATGTGCTGTGTAACCAAAAATAAATCCTGAAGCTTTTTTATCCTGAAGCACTAAACGCCATTTATCCAATGGGAAAATATCGCGCATGCGAATTCGTAATGGGCTACTCCACTTTTGATGCTGTAATGGTGGAATCAATAGCCACACAATTAAAAATGCAGTGAACGGTCCAATAGAAATCAAAGAAAATACATAGCGCCAACCAAAGCTATGCAATATCCATCCAGAACATACATAAGAAAACCCAGTGCCGATGCCAAAGAAAGCGGTATAAAACGCAATGTGCCGCGTGAGCTCCCCAGACTGAATACGGTCAGACAAAATTTTGAGGCCTGGCATATAGGTACCAGCTAGGCCTGCACCATTGAGTGCCATAAAAAATAATGCTGTGTAGAAATTATTGGCAAATAGGCCCATTCCCAATAATCCACAAGTGGCGGAGATGCCCCCTACCAAATACACCTTGCGTGCATCCACTCGATCCGTTAGGGCAGTAGCTAGAGGTACGGCTAACATGTAGCCAAAGAAGAATGCGCTAGCTATCAAGCCTGATTGGAAATTACTGAGTTGCCACTCGTCTTGCAAAGGGGTTAATACCACCGCATAACAAGCAAAGCCTAAGAGCGCGCAAGTCTGCGCCATAAGCATAAGAGGGGTATATCCAGTGGATCGAAAGCGCATAGGGGCTCACTAAAAGACTGTTCATTCTACTCGCCCCCAAGCGATTAAAGAACCGCTACACTAGATAAAATAGGATGGAGACTCCATGAATACCCAATACACCCATAATCGTTTTATTCAATGCTGCGCAGCCTTCCTGCTACTGCTAACTAGCAACATCACTTTAGCGGATGGTTACCCCAATAAGCCCATTAAAGCGATTGTGCCTTTTGCAGCAGGAAGCGCCACCGATCAAATTGGCCGAGCCTTCGCCGCCAAAATGGCCGAGACTTTAGGTCAGCCAGTGGTGATTGAAAACAGGCCCGGTGCAAACGGAATGATTGGTGCGGACGTTGTCGCTAAAGCGCCTGCAGATGGCTACACCCTCCTCTTTGGAACTAATAGTACCAATGCGGCCCTGAAAAGCCTTGTCAAAAACTTACCTTATAACCAAGACACTGCGTTTACGCCCATTGGTTATTTTGGATCTGTACCCCTGATCGTGGCCGTTAATAATGATGTACCAGCTAAGACACTTGGCGGCTTTATTGCTTTAGCAAAAGCTGATCCCGGAAGAATGACCTTTGCTTATGCCAGCACTTCGCAACGCGTTTCCTCAGAAATTTTGGCTAGCGTTAGTGGCATCAAGATGACCGGAATTTCTTATAAGAGCGGCCCTAATGCGATGACAGATTTGATTGGCGGTCAGGTTAATATGTTCACTGCGGACTTTGCGGTAATGCTGCCACAAGTCCAAGCTGGTAAGGTGCGTGGTCTTGCAGTGACCTCGCTCAAGCGCTCGCCCGCTATCCCTGAGTTGCCAACAGTCAATGAATCATTAGGAATTAAAAACTACGAGTTGATTGCATTTTTTGCGGCCTTCGGTCCCGCGGGCATGCCTAAAGATGTTGTAGCAAAACTAAACAAAGCCATTAATGAGGCAGCTAAATCGAAAGATCTAGTAGATCGCTTTGCTTCATTGGGCTTTGAATCTCAACCTGGCAGCCCTGAAATGCTGGACAAGAAAATCAAGCTTGAAACAGTGAAGTGGGCTAAGGCAATTAAAGATGCCGGTATGGAGCCTGAGTAATTAATTCAATCCGGAATCGATCTCCATAGCTAAGAGCCAATAAGAAAGACTCTTGCCGTGGGTATCAAGATTGAGAGATAAATTTACCCCGCCCTCCAAGACATCGTCAATCACAAAATTTAGTGCGCACAACTTAGGTAACTCATATCGCCGCACAGCTGAAGGCTTTCGAAAAGAAAAATGTTCATGCACCTTTTCAGCCGTCACCTCTCTGAGAAGGATGGCAAAATCTTCAGGTCGATAAGCAATCACGCTGATGTTAGACCGATTACCTTTGTCGCCCGTTCTGGCATGCGCCAATTCATATAAGGGGATTCTTTTCTTAGACAAATTCATTATTCACCCGCAAAAAATTCAAAAGAAGACCTCACTAGATCACGAGGAACATAAGCCACCAAAGTATTTAAACGTGGCCTCAAACTAGTACGAACGCCACCACCTCCGGCCGGCCCACAGGTATAGAGCGCTGTTAGCTCTCGACAAAGCTGATTAGCAATCGCTTTATTCATATGAGCTGCAGCGACGCGCAGCCGAATATCTTCAAATCCGCCTTGCGCCCTGAAAGATGGTCCACTGCCATCTTCACTTGAAAATACGCTTGCAGAGCCAATATAATCAATCCTTAAATCCAATACATCTGACAGTCTCTCGCGAATAATCTGGGCTGCCAATTGGGCACGTTCATAGGCATGATGGCCAGCATAAGAAATTTCTGCTTCAGCCAACCAGCCACCATTAATGCAAATATTTGCTTTCAAGGTCTCAGGCTTTTGATGGCCTAATACATTGCTGAGTAAAACCTGATTCTCTTGGGTCACCTCTAATTGGGCTTGGCTAATATCCGCAATCACATCAGGCGTAAGATAGCGAGCCGGATCATGCACCTCATAGAGTAGCTGCTCTGTTACGGTCATGCGACTCACCAAGCCACCAGTATTGGGCGCTTTCGTAATGTAGCAATTCCCAAGTTCATCAAATTTAATAATCGGAAATCCCACGCTATCCAAACCTGGAACATCCTTTACCCCAGGATCCGCAAAGTAACCACCTGTAACCTGAGCGCCACATTCAAGGAGGTGTCCAGCCATCGTGGCCTGAGCTAAAAAATTCCAGTCGTTCCAAGATTTTTTGAAATAGGCCATCAACGGCCCAACTGTGAGCGCGGGATCGGCAACTCGCCCCGTGACAACGACTTGCGCCCCAGCGTTGAGAGCATCAGCAATTTCGCGAGCGCCTAAATATACATTGGCACTTACGAGACTGCTATTAGATAAAGCTTCTTGACCCTGCTTATCGAGATAAGCAATAAAAACTGAGGCAGAAATCTCATCACCCTTCACAATCGCTATCTTGATTGAGGGAAAGCCTTGGGCTTTAGCTATCTTCGCGATTAGGCATGCTGCACCCTCGGGATTCGCAGCACCAAAGTTGCCGACAATTGGAATATTATTCAACAAGCAATCAGCTAGGATTGGTTCAAGCATTTCTGCTAACAAAGGCTCAAAACCAAGAGCAGGATTTTGCCGACGATCCAACTGAGCAAGTGCCAAGGTTCTTTCGGCCAAACTCTCAAAGATCAAACAAGCTGGCTCGCCCAATCTTAAGAATTCATCTACGATGGGTCGAGCAACGCCTAGGCGATCACCAGAAAATCCAGCGGCACAACCAACACGATAAAGATTACTCATATCAGGATTAATTGCAGTAAGTCAAACTTACTGCGCGGTGATTACTGCTGCCCACCATTTGGCGAATCCTGGAAACCATTCGAGCGATAAGTCAGCACTAAGGTATCTCGATGACCATGTGCTCCAACGGGTTGTATAGGAGTGGATTCATGAATCATGCGTGCATCATTCATGAGTAACAGAGACCATGGTTGACTCAGCGTAAAACGCAAGCCGGCAGAACCGTTGGCTTCAAAGACACGCGTTTCGCCACCTTTAATCCCAACGCGATCCAGTATAAAAACTGCCACAAAATCATGGCCATCACGATGCGCGCCCTCAGGTGTTGGGCGACCAATACCATCAGTGGTATCAATTCTAAATTCGTGTGCCTCCACAAACCAAGTATTTACTGGCTTGAGGCTATTTAACACATGAGCCATTCCAAGCAATAATGATTTCCAAGCGGGGCTGCTAGTTAACTGCGTCTGCATCGGCTCAAACCAGCGTTCAATACCCCCATGTAACGCGTTGTAATCTACCGACTGCCAATGGGCACGATGAGGAACCGCTAAAAGAGCATCGCCTTTAATCTCATAACTGGCATGACGGCGATAACGATAACGACCTCCATCTTTTAAATATGGATCGCGTGGTAAATCATTCCAAAAAACATTCAAAGCTAAAAGATCTGATAACGACGTTTTAGTCATCTCCGCAACCGTTTCGGCAGAAACCACTACATAGCCGTTAGTACGCAGAGATTGAATTAACTCCTTAGCAGGAGTTACGGGCGGAGATAAGGTCGCAATAGTCATCATTTCATTTTAGGTCAATCTAGCTGAGCACCAGAGGCTTTTACAATTCTCACCCATTTCGCCAACTCATCCTTTAGTAGCGCGCCTAACTTTTCAGGGGCAACAGGTGCCAAATCTAAACCTTGGGCCATCAACCTCTCTCTAACTTCTGGCATGGACAGTGCAGTCTTCATAGCAGATTGAATCCTCTTGACAGCAAGTACATTGGTTCCTGCAGGGGCAAAAATGGCTACCCAAACCTCCCCCACGCAATCAGGATAGGTTTCGGCAATCGTGGGAATATCTGGAGCCGCACTAGAGCGCTTAGCAGAGCTGATAGCGATTGCCTGTAATTTTCCAGCCTTGATATAGTTCAAAGCAGATGGCAGGCTTGCAAAAGCGAGGGGAACCTGACCACCTAAGACATCATTAATTGCGGGGGCTACACCTTTGTAAGGGATATGCTGCATCTCAATTCCAGCGCTGGTATTCATCATTGCGCCTAATAGGTGACTAATAGTTCCATTGCCGGCTGACGCATAAGATAACTCACCAGGCTTTTTCTTTGCCGCTGCAACGACATCAGCCAAGGTTTTCAATGGGGAACCTGGTGGGGCTACCAATACGTAAGGTGTAGCGCCAATGTAATACAGGGGTACAAAATCATTGATTGGATCAAAGCCGGGATTTTTATACAAAGCTGGATTAATCGCTTGTGCGCTATTAATAGTCAGGAGGAGTGTGTACCCATCCTTTGCTGCACGCGCTACACTTTGGGTGCCAATATTGCCACCAGCACCGGGCCTATTCTCAACCACAACAGAAGTGCCTAATGCCTCGCCTAGGGAGGGTGCGATCAAACGCGCGACGATATCATTCGTACCACCAGCTGCTTGTGGCACAACAAGATTGACGGGCTTATTGGGATAAGTCTGCGCAAAAACACCCGAAGCTAAAGCGCTGATAGTCACTGCTACGCTTATTTTTGCTAGCGTCTCTATAAACATACTGTCTCCTATTATTTTAATTGCTACTACGACAAATTCAATCTCTGGCGAGTATCACCAACGTGGGCCTTTAAGTCATACAACTCCTTAGCATCTAGTCTTGCTACCTTCATATGGGCTACACGCTTTTCGATAGCTGCCAAATCTTTAAAATTCTTCTCTCGTAAATCGGGATTGGAGGCGTTCTTTTCTAGAATCTTCAGCTGCTCGTAAACCTGAGAAAGTTTCAATCGCAAAATCAAATTCTTAGCTGCGGGAATGTAGGTAAACAAAGGAATCAAAATCACCAACAATGGAATCACAATCTTTACAAAGCGGCCAACCCAGACCGCAGTCCAGAATGGTAGGTAGCGATGCAAGAATGAAGGCCCATCTTTTAAATAAATCTCAGCATCGGCTTGAAGCGGAAAATCCAATCCTACCCCCGATGGAAACTCACCAGGCTTTTGCAAACGAGAATACGATTTCAGAATATCGTATGTATCACCTAGTAACAAAGTCACTAGAGCCGGGCTAATATCCGCATGCCCTACTAAGGTTGCAGTTGGTGCGAGCACCACAATATCTTGCCTTGGCAAATCATTAGCAATACTGATCACCCCCCTCGGAATGCTCACCTTGGATAGATAAGGTAAGTTTCGAGTATAGGCATCAGCCTGCTCAACACTCATTAAGCGAACTCCTGGAATTGTGTAAAACTTTTCTAAGATAGGTGCTTCAGCTGCTGCAACAATAAATACTGCGTCCAACTCACCATTTTTCAACTTAGCCAACGCTTCATCGGGCTTTAGTTTTTCTGCTCGCAACTCCTCCTCACTAATACCGCTAACCTGGAGCATAGCTTTGCTTAAGGCTAATGTGCCACTACCGAGATTACCAATTGACACACGCTTGCCTTTTAATTGACTCAAGACACTCAGTCGACCGCCTTCAGTCTTGAATGCTGGATCGCGGTACCAAATCCATATTGGCTCATAAAACATTCCTGCGATTGACGCCAAATTTGGGTACTTGGCAATATCAGCAACTCCACCCTGGACCATCGCAAAATCAACCCCCGAACTTGGATCATCTAATAAGGCCAAGTTATCAATCGTTCCGCCAGTAGTCTGAAGTTTTAGTGTCACGCCCTCTTTAGCAAGTGAGCTTTTTAAACGCTCGCCGAACTGGTAATAAAGGCCAGTAGGAAAGCCTGTAGCCATCTCAATAGATTTTGGGGGTGGTGGCACTAGGACCCACAACACACCAAATAGGGCAGCTATCAACAAAATTATTGCTACACCAATAGCTATAGGGTTATAGAGTTGCTTGCGTAGGAAATTCATAAAAATCTCTTTTCTTTTTTGCATTATGCCCCGACCACTAAAATAGACACAAGAATGATATTTAGCCAAATAATTCGAGATAAGATGTCATTTTTCAAACAATAATCGAGACAGTAATGAGCCAAGTACAAAACAAGATTGCTTTAGTAACGGGTGCTGGGGCGGGGATCGGCAGAGCTGCCGCAAAAGCACTACTCAAGGGCGGGTACAAGGTCGTGCTGACTGGCCGCAGTCTAGACAAGCTTCAAAAAGCCATTGTCGATATTGGCGGTAATGTAGAAAATTGCCTCGCAGTTGCTTGCGACGTAGGAAAGCCAGAGCAAGTCAAATCCTTGTTCTCAGAAATTCAAAAGCACTATGGTCGGATTGATGTACTTTTCAACAATGCCGGAATGGGCGCCCCAGCTATTCCGATGGAAGAGTTAAGTTATGAGCAGTGGATTAATGTCGTCAACGCCAATTTGTGTGGCGCCTTCCTTTGCTCACAACAAGCCATTCTCATGATGAAAGCACAATCTCCTCAAGGTGGCAGAATTATTAACAATGGTTCCATCTCTGCTCATGCACCTCGCCCGATGTCAGCGCCCTACACTGCTACTAAGCATGCTATTAGCGGATTGACTAAAACGATCGCTCTGGATGGTCGCCCCTTCAATATTGCTTGCGGGCAAATCGACATTGGTAATGCAGCGACAGAGATGACTGAGCGTATGGCAAACGGCATCATTCAGGCTGACCTCTCAATTAAGGTTGAGCCCCGCATGGATGTTGACCACGTCGGTGAGGCAGTCCTCCATATGGCTCAACTGCCTCTCGAAAGCAATATCCTATCCATGACCATCATGGCCACGAACATGCCTTTTGTCGGCAGGGGCTGATTACCCACAACTTCCCAAGTGTCCGCATTGGGTGCAGTAGTCACAGCCATCCTTGCGGATCACAGCATGTGCGCCGCATTCCGCACATTTCTTACCGACCATCACTGGCGGAGTAGATGCACCACGAATAGGTGCCTCTGATAGATCGTTCGTAGCACCACCATTGCGGCGCTCAATGATGTTTTGTATGGCGTAACCAATCGCAGCCACTTCAGAGTCATGCCATAAAGGCATGCGCGTACCATCAATTTTCTCGAAAGTGCCCAGTCTTACTGCACCTCGATCCCAAGCAACCTTGCGCATATCACTTAAAGCGCGCTCTAAAAAGCCTCCGCGTGCTGCTAATGAAAGTAGGCGCATGCTTGAAGTAATCCATTGTTGCGATTCGCCATTTTGGCCAACAGGCATAAAGAACTCGATCGCACGCTCAATTGAGCCACCAGCTTCGCCCTTCAGAGGAATCGTAATAAATGACACCACGAGATATAAAGTCTTATGCCCCTCTTGTGTCCAATATTCAATTTTTTCAGCGACCGCAGGCAAGATTCCTTTAGGGCGACTTTCCACCACGATTCTCATCGGGTCAGCAACATCATCATTGGATAACGAAGGCTCTTCCTTGCTAGGGCCAAGATCTAATACCGAGCCCAAAATACTATTTGGGCGATAAGTGGCTAGCCCCTTCAGATTCGCACGCCACGCTTGGGTATACAGGCTCTTAAAGTCATCGTAAGGATAGTTCGCTGGCACGTTGACGGTTTTAGAGATGGCTGTATCAACAAAAGGCTGTACCGCTTCCATCATGGCAATATGGTCAGTAGCGGACATCTCCAATGCGGAAATGAAATACTTGGGTAGATTTTCAACATCACCACCCAAATCTCGATACATGCGCCATGCATGATCTTCAACTGCGTACTCACTAGTGCTGCCGTCTGCCTCACGTTTTTTACGACGGTACACCCATGAGAATGCTGGCTCGATACCATTAGAGGCATTATCAGCAAATGCCAAACTCACAGTGCCGGTTGGTGCGATCGAGAGTAAGTGGCTATTGCGAATGCCAAACTGACGAATATCATTTTTCAGCTTGTCATCTAGTCGACTAACAAAGCTATCACTACCAAGATATTTTTCAACATCCAAACTGGGGAATGCGCCCTTCTCTTTTGCCAACTCCACTGATGCCTCGTATGCAGCATCACGCATGACGCGAGCGATCTTGGCAGCCACAATGCGAGCACCTTCTTCGTTGTATGGCAACTTCAGCATGACTAGAGCATCACCAAGACCAGTAAAGCCCACACCAATACGGCGTTTAATCCTAGCCTCTTCAGCCTGCTCAGGCAAGGGCCAGTAAGTAGCATCTAAAACGTTATCCAGCATCCGTACCTGAATCTTCACAACCGAGATGAATGCCTCAAAATCAAAGCTCGGTTCGCCAGCAAAACCAAAAGGGTTTTTGACAAAACGCGGGAGGATGACCGGACCTAAATCACAGCAACCATATGGTGGTAATGGTTGCTCGCCACATTGCCCTGTCACTAAACCGTTAAAGATAACTGTGTTGTTATCGGATTGCGTGACATCAAAGACGGGCTCAAAACCAACAGATTCAATTGAAATGATCTCTGACTGAAAGGATTGCGTCTTAACTAATGCCTTATCTTTAACCCATCCATTATATTTTTCTGTTTTTTTGGGAAGTACAAAACCAATTTCAAGCATAAAACGCTCTCGTGATTCACCATCAATCACTAACTCAAAATTATCCTGACACAAATACCCCCTATTTCCTCCCTTGCCGTCTGGTAATTCCCTAATAGCAGACTCTCTTCTTAAATGAATGGCGCTATAGATTCCAAAATTTGATAGAAGAATTTGTATTTCACTGAGTAATGGTTCACAAGAAGAATTTAGGCGAATTGAACAACTGTTAGAGTTGGAGCTGACATTAACCGTTCCATCAGCCTGAAATAAACCTCGCAAGTAAGCTTTGACACACTCCTCAGTACCCTTCCATATCACCTCAGGAACGCTTAATTTAGTTTCACCATTAAAACCATAAATATTCAAAATTCTGGCTAATAT
>CAIMOW010000059.1 GCA_903843235.1 uncultured beta proteobacterium
ATAACCCTTTTCCCAAATCTTGCCTAATGCACGAATCTCATCAGCTTCGTTACGGTAACTCATGGTGAGGTAAGGGTTATTCCAGTCGCCTAGAACGCCCAGACGCTCAAAGTCAATCTTTTGCTTATCTACCTGAACCTGTGCATAGGCTCGTGCTTTGGATTGAACTTCTGCAGTGGGTAAATTTTTACCAAACTGTTTTTCAATCTGAATCTCAATGGGCATGCCATGACAGTCCCAGCCAGGAACGTACACGGAATCAAAGCCCATCAGCCAACGGGACTTCACAATCATGTCTTTCAGAATCTTATTAACAGCGTGGCCTATATGAATATCACCGTTTGCATAAGGGGGACCATCATGCAAGATGAACTTTGGCTGATTGGCATGTGCCTGACGAATCTTTTCGTAAAGTTTATTTTTTTGCCATTGCGCAACCCATTGGGGCTCACGTTTGGCAAGATCACCCCGCATCGGGAAGGATGTATCTAGTAGGTTGACAGGATAAATATTTTCTTTTTCAGACATAGACTTTTTTCTGGAAATAATTTCTGGCGTGCTTTGCATCTGAAGCAATAGCTTGTGTAAGTGTGTCGAGGCTGTCGTACTTTGCCTCATCACGAATTTTTTCTAAGAGTTCAACTGTAATAATTTTTCCGTAAACATCTTGTTTGTAATCAAAGATGTGGGTCTCAAGTAATACGCGACCTTCATCTTCCACGGTAGGTCTGACGCCAAGGCTAGCTACCGCAGGCAAAGGCTGATCAGTCAGGCCAATGACCTGGGCAGTGAAGATGCCGCTTGTAGCAGGCTTGCGGTGGTGTAAGTGATTGGCAACAGCCAAGTTTAATGTTGGAAAGCCGAGAGTGCGGCCAAGTTGTCGACCATGAATCACATGCCCAGAAATTCCATAGTGACGACCAAGTAGTTTATTGGCATGAGTCATATCACCATTGGCAAGAGCAGTTCGTAATGCTGAGCTAGAAATACGCTCACCATTTTCATGAATGGTATGAATGCTAGAAACTTCGAAGCCATATTTTTCACCGGCAGCTTTGAGCGTTGAAAAATTACCAGAACGTTTTGCCCCATAGCAAAAATCATCCCCAATCAAAATCCATTTTGCATTGAGACGTTTAATGAGAATTTCAGAAACAAATTCTTCTGGAGTAAGTTTGGCAAATGCAGAGTTGAAATGCTCTACGACGACGCGATCAATTCCGATTTCTGCAAAGGCGGCTAACTTGTCACGCAAATTTAGAATGCGGGGTGGTGCCTGTTCTGGGGAGAAGAATTCTTTAGGGTGCGGTTCAAACGTCATGACACAGCTAACCAAACCTTTTTCAGCGGCACCCCTTTTAAGCTCTTCGAGCAGGGCGCGATGACCCCTGTGCACGCCATCGAAATTGCCGATGGTTAAGGCACAAGCTGGTCCTGCAGAAAACTGGGTCGGGCCACGGAATACGTTCACAAATCGCTTTCAGGGTAGCCTTGAATTATATTGTGGGCATGCCTTCTATCGTCACCTTAATCTCAGGCCGCGGATCTAATTTCGAGGCCATCGTCAAAATAGCCCAAAAAGAGCAATGGCCGGTCAAGTTTGCTGGGGTAATTGCCAACCACTCAACCGCTAAGGGCCTTGATTTTGCTCGCTCCCAGGGTATTCCAGCCTTTTCCATTGAACACCGTGAGTATGCTACCCGAGAGTCTTTTGATGCGGCTTTAATTGCCAAGATTGATGAATTGGGTGCTGATTTAGTGGTTTTAGCCGGCTTTATGAGAATTCTGACCCCAGGCTTTATTCGTCATTTTGAACGAAGATTGATCAATATCCACCCAGCCTTGCTTCCAGCCTTCCCTGGTCTGCACACTCATGAGCGTGCTTTAGGGGCTGGCGTGAAGGAACATGGTGCCACCGTTCATTTCGTGACCGAAGGCGTGGATGAAGGCCCAATCATCTGTCAGGCCTCTGTTCCAGTGCTGGAAGGGGATGATGCCGACAGTTTAGCGTCGCGTGTTTTGGCCGCAGAGCATCAGATTTACCCGCGGGCCGTAAAATGGTTCCTTGATGGACGATTGCGAATAGAAGGTAATCAAGTGAAGCTTTCCCCCCCAGAGTCGCAATTATTTAAATTATGAGTAAAGAACGCTCATCCCGCGGGGCTGGTGGTAGCTCTAAATCTGGCTCCAAATTTAGCTCTAGGCTAGGCCCCCAAAAAAGTTACGCCACTAAATCAAGAGATCCGCAACGTAGTACTGAGCGCCGCAATGCTAGTGGTAATCTCATTGCGCCTGTAGGACAAAAGAACTTCTCCAACGCTAAGGCCTTGCCTCAACATGCGCTTCATTTAGAGCGCTTGCTTCCGGAGTTGTTGAGTTTTGAGCAACCAGCTGATCGGGTGGTGAGTCGCTATTTCCGGTCCGAGCCACAGCTTGGTAATCGAGATCGTGCGCTGATAGCTGAGAGTGCATTTGCTATTTTGCGTCGTAAAAACGAGCTCTCTCAACTTGCTGTGAGTGGCGAGGGATCGCAAGCTAGACGCCTAGCCCTCTTGGGTTTGATGTCTGCTCTCACCGAGGGTGGTCTTGGTTCCGCCAATCGCGCAGAGAGTGCAATCGCTGACTTGGCTCACGTGCTCAAGCCTGGCGAATACGAATGGTTGCAACACGTCTCAACTATTGACCGAGCCACTTTGAATCCGCTGGTTCGCAACAACTTACCCGAATGGCTTTGGGATGCATTTGGAAAATACCCTGGTGAAGAAACGCGTGAGGAGCTTGCAAAGTCTTTGATGCAACCGGCCTTGCTGGACTTGCGCGCCAATACCATGAAGACGACTCGAGAGCAGTTACTCACTGAGATGAATTCCTTAGGTGGACGCTATCAAGCCATCCCAACTCCTTATGCGCCTGATGGTGTTCGCATCATGGGTAAACCTGCTTTGCAGAACACTGTTGGCTTTAAAGCCGGCATGTTTGAAGTACAAGATGAGGGCAGTCAGTTACTGTCCTATTTGCTTGCACCTAAGCGCGGTGAAATGGTGGTCGACTTCTGTGCGGGTGCTGGCGGCAAGACTTTAGCGATTGGGGCACTCATGCGCTCCACAGGGCGTTTGTATGCTCTTGATACATCTGAGCGTCGCTTGGCCAATTTGAAGCCAAGGCAGGCCCGTAGTGGCCTTTCAAACGTTCATCCTGTGTGGATTGATAGTGAGAACGATGCCAAGATCAAACGTCTAGCCGGAAAGATTGATCGAGTCTTGGTTGATGCCCCTTGTAGCGGTATGGGCACACTCAGACGCAACCCAGATATCAAATGGCGTCAAACGCCTGCTGGGCTCTTAGAGTTAAACGAAAAGCAAACCAATATTTTGGCCTCTGCCAGTCGCTTGCTAAAGCCAGGTGGTCGCCTAGTGTATGCCACCTGCAGCCTGTTACCCCAAGAAAATCAAGCGATTGCCGAGGCTTTCCTAGCAGCACACCCTAATTTTGAGGTCGTTCCAGCGGCCGAGGTTTTAAAGCCCCTCTTTCCAAAAGACACATTGCCCGTTGGTTGCAGTCCGGATAACCCTTGGTGGCAGTTGTGGCCACATATTCATGGAACAGATGGTTTCTTTGGGGCTGTGTTCCAAAGAAAGGCGTCTGCACCAGTGGCAGATGGCGATAAAGAAGCGTTAAAAGAGAAAAAAGTTAAAACTAAGAAGGTTGAGAAGGCTGAGAAGAATTAAAATGAGGGTTTAGATCTCTTTAGGGACACCCTTTTGAATACAGCTTCAGTTTCAAGTTTTGACCTATTTCTTAATTGGCTTGCTCACGGCTATTTAAACTGGTCTTGGTGGCAAATTCTGGTTTTCACCTTGATCGTCACCCATATCACTATTGCTGGCGTCACCATCTTTTTGCATCGTTGCCAGGCACACCGTGCTCTGGATTTGCATCCAATAGCGTCCCATTTTTTCCGCTTTTGGCTATGGCTTACGACTGGCATGGTTACCAAGGAGTGGGCAGCTATTCACCGTAAGCATCATGCTAAATGCGAGACTGTTGATGATCCTCATAGCCCACAGATCTTAGGCATTAATACCGTTTTAACTCGTGGCGCTGAACTCTATAAAAAGGAATCCACTAATCAAGAGACTTTAAGCAAGTTTGGCCATGGCACTCCGGATGACTGGATTGAGCGCAATGTTTATTCCAGGCTCTCTTGGCAAGGCCTTGCCTTGATGCTCATCATTGATGTGTTTTTGTTTGGCGCAATTGGCCTTACTGTTTGGGCTGTACAAATGCTGTGGATTCCGATTACTGCCGCGGGCATCATCAATGGCATTGGTCACTACTGGGGATATCGCAACTACGATTGTGAAGATGCCTCCACCAATATTTTCCCTTGGGGAATTTTGATTGGTGGCGAAGAGCTGCATAATAATCATCATACCTTCGCGACGAGCGCCAAACTCTCTAACAAATGGTACGAATTCGATATTGGCTGGCTCTATATTCAGATGATGAGTGCAGTTGGTTTGGCTAAAGTGAAGAAGACTCCACCAAAGCCAGTGCTAAGCAACTTACGCCCCGCAGATCAAGGTACTCTTGAGGCAATCATTGCCAACCGTTATGAAATCATGGCTCGCTATAGCAAGACTCTGCGTAGTTTCTTTAGCAATGAAGTCCAGCATATGCAAGTATTGGCATTACATCTAAAAGACGCACGTACTTGGTTAGGTAAAGACGAAGCCCGCTTAAGTGAAGCAGAAAAAGCTAAGCTTGAGGAGTTAATTGCGAGTAATACACAGTTGCGCAAGATGATTGAAATGCGACGTGACTTACAAGCAATTTGGGGTCGATCTAATGCGACTGGCGATCAGTTGTTATCGCAATTGCATACTTGGTGTCAGCGTGCCGAAGAGAGTGGCCTCTCGAGTTTACGTGACTTCTCTTTACGATTGCGTCGCTACGTATAAGTTGGTTAAGTCATAGACAATAAAAAACCCGCTGATGTAGCGGGTTTTTTATTTGCTGCAAGTAAGTAAATTACTTGAGCTTTGTTTCTTTGTAAGCAACGTGCTTGCGAATGGTTGGATCGAACTTCATGATCTCCATTTTCTCAGGCTTTGTACGCTTGTTTTTTGAAGTGGTATAGAAGTGACCAGTACCAGCTGATGACTCTAATTTGATTTTTTCTCTGCCGCCTTTAGCCATTTTTGTGCTCCTTAAATTTCGCCGCGTGCACGTAGATCAGTCAAAACAGCATCGATGCCATTTTTGTCGATAACGCGCAAACCAGCATTGGTTAAGCGCAAGCTAATCCAACGGTTTTCAGATTCAACCCAGAAACGGCGGTTTTGCAGATTAGGCAAAAAGCGACGCTTCGTTTTATTGTTTGCATGGGATACATTGTTGCCAACCATCGGCTTCTTCCCAGTGACTTGGCAAACTTTTGCCATGACGGACTCCATTAATTGCGAAAAAAGAAGATTGTATCAGGCTAAGCCCCTTTTGATCTACCCCCAATGCGCTTTAGTTTGGAGCC
>CAIMOW010000060.1 GCA_903843235.1 uncultured beta proteobacterium
ACCACCCGTCGCAATAGAAATATTTTGGGCTTGCGCGCCACCACACAGCAGGGCAAGCGATAGAGCAATCATTTTTATAAATTTCATTCTCGTGTCTCCTATTGGATTGAGTCTTAATTAAAGGCCGGGCATGCTGAAGTTTATTTTCTGTAATTCACTCAGCAACTTAGCTTGCTGATCTGCATTCAATTGCATGAGTGGCGGACGCACTCTAAGCCATTCAGAATTTTTGCTGAAATGCGCAACAGCAGTTTTCATGCCGGCAATCATTTGGTACTGGGCAAACACGGCGCGCACTTTGTCTAAGTCAGCCTGTTTTTGATCGGCATCAGTTGCCTGCCAATTCGCTGCTAGATCTGCAATAGACTTTGGATTAACGTTCGCTGTTGCTGAGATGCAACCGACACCACCAGCGCGTAAAGTGCGCATCAAGAAAGTTTCGCTGCCGGCATAAACGCGGAAGCCGGATGGAGCCAAGAGCTTGATAACGGATTCGGTATAAGCCCAATCACCAGAGCTGTCTTTCATACCTACCACTGTCTTCGGATACTCTTTTACCAAGCGCTCCAATAAAGATAGGCTCAAAGTAATTTTGGTGACAGGGGGAATGTTGTAAATGTAGACTTGCAATGCTGCATTACCCACTTTTTGAATGACTTCAGAGTAGTAGGCAAAGAGACCATCATCGGTAATATCCTTGTAATAGAAGGGTGGCAACATTAATACGCCAGCGCATTTTAGGTTAACTGCATGACTAGTCATGTTGACTGTGCCATCAATTGATGTAGCCCCAGTGCCAGGCATCATATGAGCGGGATTGAGTCCTCCTTCAATCAGCGCTGTTAATGTGCTGATTTTTTGGCGAGCAGACATGGAGTTTGCTTCTGAGTTTGTGCCAAACACCGCTTGGCCAACACCATTTGCTTCGAGCCACTGACATTGTTTTAGTAGAGCCTTGTTATTAGGGCTGCCGTCTGCATTGAAAGGCGTAAGCACAGGGGAAAGAACTGCTGGCAATGTAGAATGGTGCAAAATGATGGTCATGCTGACTCCAGGTTAATTTGGTACTTCTGTAAGAAGTGGCTGTTGGTTAAAGAAGGCTTCTAAATTATCTACGGCTAAGTTGGTCATGGCTATTCGGGTTTCCGAAGTGGCGCTTCCAATATGTGGTGTTAGTAGAACATTATCCAAGCTTAGGAATGCTGGATTCGGGTTGGGTTCATTGTCGAACACATCAAGCGCAGCCCCAGCAATTCTTTTATGTTGCAGTGCATATAAAAGTGCCTGCTCATCTACGACACTTCCGCGGGCAATATTAATCAAGAAGGAACTGGGTCCAAGCGCTTCCAGAATTTCCGCTTTCATGATTTTGTCGGTGGCTGGGCTGGCAGGGCAAGCCAAGAAAAGAATGTCAGATTCTTTTGCCAGATCTTTCACATTGTTGATAAAACGGTATGGCACTTCTTTTTTAGAGGGTCCGCAGTAGATGATTTCTACCTTAAAGGGCTCGAGCCGCTTTGCGAGATCTTGCCCGATGCGCCCCATGCCTAAAATACCAACCTTTTTGCCAGCCAGAGTAGTGGTTAAAGGGAAAAGTCCTTTAGACCACCCCCCTTTTTTTAGGAATTCTTGGGATTGAGGTAGGCGGCGTATGAGCCCGAACATCATGCCGATAGCCAGTTCGCAGACCGCATCATTTAAGACGCCAGGGGTATTGGTGGCTTTAATGCCAGATTCCTTAAGGTAGCCCAAGGGTAGATTGTCGTAACCTACGCCGCAGGTCGTCACCAGGCGAATACTGGGGATTTGTTTTACCAAGGCTTTAGGTAGCTTGGTATTGGAACGTATCAAAATGGCTTGGAAATTACCGGCTGGTGCTGGTCCATTAGGATCTAAGAGGCAGGTAGGGCTAAAACGGCGATTAATTTCCGCCTGCATGAGGTCAGGGAAATATCCGACCTGCAGTACCGAATTGACTGGGATCATGTCTCACTTACTTTTTTATTGAAATAATGCATACATTGTAAGTGGATTTGTAATCCACTTTTACCCCTTTAGGAGAAATCAAGATGTTGTTTGCCCCAGCTGAAACTAAGGTAGTAATCGTAGGAGGCGGCACCATGGGTGCTGACGTGGCAGCTGTATGTGCTCGTGGTGGCTGTGCAGTTCAAGTGGTTGAACTCACAACGGAGCGACGCGCCCTGTTACCTGATTATTTTGCTAATACCTTGGCCGATTTGGGGTATGAGCATCGCACGCATTTGCTATCGGTTGCCGGCACACTTGAAGAGGTGGATTGGTCTGATATTGACTTGGTGATCGAGTGCGTGCCTGAACGGATAGATATCAAGCAACAACTATTTGCAAAACTTGAGCAACTTGCTAAACCTGAGACTGTTTTAGCAAGCAATAGCTCTAGCTTTCCGATTAGTGAAATTTCTAAGGGATTAAAAACGGCAGCACGAATGATTGGCCTACACTTTTTTATGCCTGCGCATTTGGTGCCTTGTGTTGAGGTGGTTTATGGTGAGAAGACCTCTCCCATGGTCGGCGAGAGCTTGTCACGTTTGATGACGGCGTGTGGCATGGTGCCTGTCACTGTAAAAAAGGATTTACCAGGTTTCTTGGCTAATCGTTTACAACATGCTTTATCTCGTGAAGCATTTGCCATGGTTGATGCTGGCATAGCAAGTCTTGAAGATATTGATAAGGCGGTGCGATTTGGTTTTGGCTTTCGGTACTTAGCTGCTGGTCCTGTGATGCAGCGTGATCATGCAGGGCTTGAGGTCCATGGCGCTGCGGGCGCTAGTATTTACCCATCACTAAATAATTCTCCTAATATTGCTAAGTGTTTGAGTGAGCGAGTAGCTAGCGGTAAGCTGGGCATGAAAACCGGAGAAGGCTTTTTCCCTTGGACATCAGAGACGATCAAGGCAGAGCGTAAGCGTTATGACAGTTTGTTGCGTGCTGGTTTGAAACTCATTCAGAAAGAGTTGCCAGAAATTAAGTAATGTCTTGGATGTGAAATTTTCGTAGATGAGGCGCCAACTTATAGGTAATCAAAACGATACCTACGGTTGCAATACCACCAAAGATAATTGATGGCACAAGACCCATGAGACTGGCAGCAATGCCAGACTCTAGGGCGCCCAATTCATTTGAGGAGCCAATAAAAATGCCATTGATCGCGCTAATGCGACCGCGCATGTGATTTGGTGTGGTGAGTTGCACAATACTGCTGCGAACCACTACGGAAATCGAGTCGCAACAGCCAGAGATAAACAGAAAGAATGCGCAAATCCAAAGATTTGTGGATAACCCAAATCCCACTATCGCCAGACCAAATCCTGCAACGGATAGAAGTAGATATTTGCCTGAGTCATTGAGGATGGGGTGACCAGCCAAGTAAAGACCCATCAATACCGATCCAGCAGCAGGTGCGGCTCTCAGGATGCCCAATATTTCAGGGCCGGCATTTAAGACCTCGCTGACAAAGGCGGGCAGAATGGATACAGCGCCTCCAAACAGAACTGCAAACATATCGAGAGCCATAGTACTCAGAATGAGCTCATGTTTTCTGACGTAGTCAAAACCTGCCATGAAACTTTTTAAGAAATGGGTAGGTTGATCTGAAGATTTCTCTTGATGTGCTTGAATGAGTGTTACCCCATAAAGGCTGACGAGGCCGCAGACGGCAGCTAGCGCATAGGTCCAAGTTAGGCTAGTAAAGCCAATCATGAGACCACCCAATCCCGGGCCAGCAACTACGCAGATTTGAAAAGAGGCATTTGCATATCCCATGTATTTGGTGAGCTGATCACGTGGAATAATTTGCCCAAATAGTGCTTGATAGGAAGGGCGAAGCAGGGCTCTTGCCACACCAATGAGGCCAACAGCTGTGTAGATCAAAGGTACTGGCGGAGATAGCCAGCCCAATGCAATGGCAGTCAAAAACAAAGCCACCAGAATATGGATAGCGGATGCAATCGCAGAAATGAGCTTACGCGAGTAGTGATCAACTGCATGCCCAGAGTAGAGTGCCAAAGCAAAATAAGGAACAAGTTCAGCAAGCCCAATGAGGCCAAGCGAGATAACGCTATGGGTAATTTCATAAAGATGCCAGCCAACTGCAACCATCATGATTTGATAGCTGAGAGTTGCGCCAACGCGGTAGAGCAGTAAGGTTCGAAAGGCTTTGCTGGTTTTCATGAATTCCCTTCAGTTTAAGGGATTGTGTTTTATTCTATTGGTATGAAGAAAATCATTCGAATCTGGGACTTGTCCATCCGCCTCTTTCATTGGCTCTTAGTCATCTGCATCATTGGCAGCATTATCAGCGTCAATATTGGTGGGAACGCAATGGAATGGCACGCATATTGTGGATATAGCATTTTGACTTTACTCATCTTCAGAATTGTGTGGGGCTTAGTAGGATCAACCCATGCGCGTTTTGTAAACTTTATTCCCAGCAAAACGACTTTAATGAATCACTTGAGTGGTAAATCTAAGGCCGTCTTAGGGCATAACCCTTTGGGGGCTTTATCAGTTTTGGCATTGATATTAGTGTTATTGATTCAGGCAATCACTGGTTTATTTTCCGACGACGAAATTGCTTTTCAGGGACCATTTGCTAAATACGTTTCTGAAAGCGTTGTGGGGATTTTTTCTCAAATTCACGAAGCGAATTCAAGTTTTATTTATGTATTGATCGCACTGCATCTTGTTGCCATTTTCTATTACCAAAAAATCAAAGGCGAAAATTTAATTAAGCCAATGTTGGTGGGTGATAAAGAAATTGACCCAAGCGAAGAGGCGAAATACTCACCTACGGACTTGGGCCAAGCCTCCAAGGACGGAGGTTTGCAACGTGGCTTAGCTTTGTTCTTGCTAAGCGTCATTGCGTTAGTTGTTGGTTACTTGATTACTTCTTCTTAAAGTCATCATGGCAGCCCTTGCAGGTTTGCCCAGTAGCGCCAAATGCTTTTTTAATACTTTCTAAGTCGCCTGATTGCGCGGCTATATTGAGATTGGCTGCAGCCAACTGCATTTTTTCTGCAGCACTTTTGAATTTATCGTGGTCTGACCAGACTTCTGATTTTGCTTTGCCACCTTCTGTACCTGGACCAAAGGCTTGCCAAGGCAGGGTAGACATCATAGCAACAATGGCTGCGTTCTTAGCAACATCATCTTTGTTATATGGTGCTTCACCTTTAACTACCGCACCAATGCGTCCAAAGTGAGTGCCGATGACGGTCATTACGCTCTGACGATAGTCCGTTGCTTTTTCTGCATTTTGAAATTGGGCAAATGCAGTACCGCTCAAAGTGAGCAATGCTGCTGCGCTTAAAACGATGTTTCGTAATTTCATGAATGGTCTCCGTTGGTTTGTTTAGACTGCTTAGAGTCAGCATATCCCAGAACAAACTTTCTTGCAGGCACTAAAAAATCATGCGCAAAGGGCTGGTCAGAAGCAAGATGACCCATTCAAAGAAAGCCATCAAAGGCGTCATCCACAAGCTCCCAATAACACCTGTAAAGACTAGGCCCAGCACGATAAAGAATCCCCAGGGCTCTAGTCTGCCTAGGGCAATAGATTGGCGAGCAGGAAGCAGGCCGGCAAGAATGCGGCCACCATCCAAAGGAGGGAGGGGGAATAGATTGAAGACGAGTAAGCCAAGATTCCAAGAAATACCAGCTTGAGACATGGCAATGAGAAATTTTTCGTTTATTCCTAGGCCTACGAGGACTATCAGCAAAATGAGCCAAATAAGGGCTTGCACGAAATTGGAGCCCGGCCCTGCTAGAGCCACCCAAATCGAGTCGATTCTGGGATTGCGAAGGCGCCCAAAGTTTACTGGCACTGGTTTTGCATAGCCGACTAGAAAGGGTGACCCCGTCAGAATCAGCATGAGGGGAATTAGAATGGTCCCCACCGGATCAATATGTTTGGCGGGATTAAGGCTAACCCTGCCTAGAGCATAGGCCGTATTATCACCAAACTTGCGGGCTGCATAGCCGTGGGCTGCCTCATGGATCGTGATGGCAAAAATCAGGGGAATCGCATTAATGGCGACAGCTTGGATAGAATAGTCAGTAATCATGGCAATATGATATCTATAGGAGCAAATTGTGACTGACGAAAAGAAACCTGAATCAAAAAACCCG
>CAIMOW010000061.1 GCA_903843235.1 uncultured beta proteobacterium
AAAGGGGCTGATTATTACGAGATTCCAGCCTTTTTACGTAAACAAGCAGATTAATAAACTGCTCAATACAATAGATAGTTGCGAAATGCCAGCGCGGCGCCCCTCCGGACGACGAATCCCGCGCTAGCGTTGGCATACTTATTAACAACTATTTCATTGGAGATCCTATGATTGCAGTCGGAGAAAAATTACCAAACGCTACCCTCTACGAGTTTTATGACGAAGCGACTGAGGGTTGCGCTATCGGACCAAATGCTTTTGAAGTTGAAAAAGAAGCTGCCGGTAAAAAAATTGTAGTCTTTGCATTGCCTGGCGCTTTTACACCTACTTGTTCTGCAAAGCATGTTCCTGGTTACGTTGAACACTTCGATGCTATTAAAGCTAAAGGTGTTGATGAGATTTGGTGCATCTCTGTAAATGACCCGTTTGTGATGGGCGCTTGGGGGCGTGATCAAAAAGTTGGAAAGAAGATCCGCATGTTGGGCGACGGTAGTGCTGAGTTCACTAAGAAGATGGGTATTGAACTTGATTTAACTGCACGTGGCTTGGGCGTTCGTTCAGACCGCTATGCCATGATTGTTGAGGATGGTGTTGTGAAAACTTTAGACCGTGAAGCCCCAGGGAAGTTTGAAGTGAGTGACGCTGCCTCTGTATTGAAAAAACTGTAATCACTCCCCTGAATTTATAAACTAAGCATGATGAAGCAACGCACAATCGCTACTCCGGTGAAAACCGTTGGGATTGGCTTGCACTCAGGGCGCAAGGTAACAATTTCGATTAAGCCTGCGCCAGTCAATTCAGGGGTTCAGTTTGTGCGGGTGGATACTCCAGAGCAATCGGTCATTCCGGCCACTGCTCTGGCTGTATGCGATACCCGCTTGGCATCTGTAATACAAAAAGATGGTGTACGTGTATCAACTGTTGAGCATTTGCTCTCAGCTTGTGCAGGCTTAGGCCTGGATAATTTGCTGATTGAGCTAGATGGCGAAGAAGTTCCCATCATGGATGGTAGCGCCGCTTCATTCTTATTTTTAATTGAGTCTGCTGGTATTACAGAACAAAATGCGCCACGTCAATTTGTTGTGATTAAAAAACCGATCGAGGTTCGTGAGGGCGATAAGCTTGCCCGTCTAGAACCATTCTTCGGATTTAAATTGGACTTCACAATCGACTTTAAACATCCCGCAGTGGATAAAACTGGCCAACGTTTTGTTGTAGATTTTGCTGAGCATGCCTATCGTAGTGAAATTGGGCGTGCCCGTACTTTTGGCTTTGCTCATGAAGTTGAGGCTTTGCGAGAAATGGGTTTAGCGCGAGGCGGCAGTTTAGATAACGCCATTGTGCTAGATGAGCACCGCATCTTAAATAACGAAGAGCTGCGCTACGAAGATGAGTTTGTACGTCACAAAATCCTAGACGCGATTGGCGATCTCTACTTGGTTGGACATCCAATTATTGGCGCATATGTGGCTGTGAAATCAGGCCATGCCTTAAACAATGCGCTCTTACGTAAGCTTCTTGAAGACCCAAGTTCCTACGAAATCAGCTCTTTTTCTGAAAATAAAGCCCCGCAGGCTTATTCCCAAGAAAGTCAGCCCCTCTTTTTCTGAGGGATTTCTTCCTAATTACTTGTTGGGTTTGCTTTGAAGTAGTCGTTCGACCGCTTTGCGCAAGTCAGAATCAGGCGCCAATTTATCTAGCAGACCCTCCCAAGAGCTTCTTGCAACTTGATTAAAGCCACGTGGCCTATTGGTCTTTTCACTATCTCTAGGCTTTACTTCCCAAGCGGGAGAGGCGGGCTTTAGGCGAACCTTTATTGCACTGCAAGCATAGCCTTTTTTAGCTAACGCATTGATTAAACTAGGTAAAACTTGCTGAAGACGGCTGGCAATACTGGAGTTACCCACAAGCAAAAAGAGCTCATTTTGGCCATTAGTACGCCACCCAGCCTCAACTTTGGACGCCAGATGGCCCAACTCAAGCTCGGTTAAGGCAAGGTTAAGGCTAGCCTTTAGTTTGGCTAGATCTTCTGTCTTGGCAAGGATCCCCCCAAGACCGTCTGAGTCCCGTAGGTAATCCAGCCAGCCATGGGCTACCTTGTTACGGGAGGGTTTAGGGTCAAAGTTCATAAAAAAAGAGGGTGCGGGTGATAAACTCAAGGACTTAATTTTCTTCAATATCCCATGGTAATCGGTCTTCTTAAAACCCTGGTCGGCAGTCGTAACGACCGCCTCTTAAAACAGTATCGCAAAGTCGTTGCCAAGGTTAATGCTTTCGAAGCTAGCCTGCAGACTTTGGATGATGCCGCCCTTCAGGCGAAAACCGCTGAATTCAAGTCACGCTTGAGTGCTGGTGAGTCGCTAGATGACGTCGCGCCTGAAGCTTTTGCAGTCGTACGGGAGGCCAGTACACGAGCGATGAAAATGCGTCATTTTGATGCGCAGATTATGGGTGCCCTCGCTTTACACCAAGGCAAGATTGCAGAAATGGGAACCGGTGAAGGTAAAACGCTGACCGCTACGCTCCCAGTCTATTTAAATGCTTTAACAGGTAAGGGCGTTCACGTTGTAACCGTGAATGATTACCTGGCTCAGCGCGATGCTGAGTGGATGTCTAGACTCTATAACTTCTTGGGTATGAAGGTTGGCGTGAATCTCTCTCAGATGGATCACACCACTAAGCAAGCAGCTTATGCTGCCGACATTACTTACGGTACCAATAACGAATTTGGTTTTGATTACTTGCGTGACAACATGGTGCAGGATTTAGATCAGCGCGTACAACGTGGTTTAGCTTATGCCATCGTTGACGAGGTCGATTCAATTCTGATTGATGAAGCTCGTACGCCATTAATTATTTCTGGTCAGGCTGAAGATCACACTGATCTCTATATCAAGATTAATGCACTGCCTTCTTACTTAGAACTACAAATTGGCGAAGAGAAGGCCGACGGTACTGGAGTAATAAAGGCTGGTGATTATTGGGTTGATGAAAAATCACAACAGGTTTATTTGACTGAGCAAGGTCACGATAAAGCTGAGACGATATTAGTGCAATTGGGCGCCTTAAATGACGGCGACTCTTTATACGCACCACAAAATATTACGTTGATGCATCATGTGTACGCAGCTTTACGCGCACATTCTTTATATCACCGCGATCAACAGTATGTCGTTCAAAATAAAGAAGTCATCATTGTTGATGAGTTCACTGGACGACTCATGCAGGGTCGTCGCTGGTCAGATGGTTTGCATCAAGCGGTTGAAGCTAAAGAAGGTGTGCCGATTCAGAATGAGAATCAAACCTTAGCAACCATTACTTTCCAGAATTATTTCCGTATGTACGGCAAGCTGGCTGGTATGACAGGTACTGCTGATACTGAGGCTTACGAGTTCAAGGAAATTTATAACCTTGAGACAGTGGTGATTCCTCCAAATCGTCTTAGCCAAAGAAAAGACAAACAAGATCAGATCTATAAGTCTTCGCGCGAGCGTTATGACGCTGTGATTAAAGATATTGAGGATTGTTATCAACGTGGTCAACCAGTATTGGTTGGTACAACCTCGATTGAAAATTCAGAGTTGATTTCTGGCTTGCTTGATAAGCGTTCGTTGTCGCATCAGGTATTAAATGCAAAGCAACATGAACGCGAAGCAGAAATCATTGCCCAAGCTGGTCGACCAAAGATGATTACGATTGCTACCAATATGGCTGGTCGTGGAACAGACATCGTATTGGGCGGAAACGTTGGCAAGCAGTCTTCTTTACTCGAGGCTGATGATGCAATTTCAGATGCAGATAAGGTCGACAAGATTAAAACTTTGCAGGACGAATGGCAGGGTTTGCATGACCAGGTTCTAGCTACTGGTGGTTTGCATATTATTGGTACTGAGCGTCATGAGAGTCGCCGTATCGATAACCAATTAAGAGGCCGTTCTGGGCGTCAAGGTGATCCAGGTTCATCCCGTTTTTACCTTTCTTTAGATGATCCACTACTGCGTATTTTTGCGGGCGATCGTTTACGTGCTGTGATGGAACGTCTTAAGATGCCCGATGGCGAGCCTATTGAAGCTGGCATGGTGACGCGTTCCATTGAGTCTGCGCAGCGCAAGGTAGAGGGCCGTAACTTTGATATTCGTAAGCAGTTATTGGAGTATGACGACGTTGCGAATGATCAACGCAAAGAAACTTACCGCTTAAGAAATGAAGTACTGGAGAGTAAAGATGTTGGTGATTTGATAGCCAACTTGCGTGAAGATGTTTTGCGTACCATCTGCGCTCTCTATGTTCCGCTGGAATCGATGGAAGAGCAATGGGATTTAGTTGGTTTAGAAAATGCGCTTGCTAGCGATTGGGGCCTTACAGTTGATCTCAAAAACTGGGTCGAAGCCGCCGCATCAGTAGACGACTCAGAGATTGTTGAGCGTGTTCTACAGGCTGCAAAAGAGACGTATGACGCTAAGGTTGAACTTTCTGGGCGCGAGTCTTTTGCTGGATTTGAGCGCTCTGTTCTCTTGTATAGCTTAGATAGCCATTGGCGTGAGCATTTGGCTGCATTGGATCATTTGCGTCAAGGTATCCATTTGCGTGGTTATGCTCAGAAAGATCCAAAACAAGAATACCGCCGTGAAGCATTTGAGTTATACGGTGAGTTATTGAATGTAATCAAGAATGATGTTGTGAAAAGCATCATGACTGTCCAGATTCGCAGTGCTAGTGAGTTAGATGAAGCCTCTGAGGCTATGAATGAAGATCTGGCCAAAATTTCGGATGTTCAATATCAACACGCTGATCCTGAAAAAGAGGTAGCTGGTTCAACAGGTGATCGTGGTGCAGTCATTGACATTACGCCTGCGCCAGTCCGAGCTGGACCAAAGGTTGGCCGTAACGATCCATGTAC
>CAIMOW010000062.1 GCA_903843235.1 uncultured beta proteobacterium
GTGCCTCCACCATCTTCTGCACCCACTTCAGCCATCTTTGCTTGTACTTCTGGTTTGCGCAAAATAGTATTCACATCGATATTAATTTTCTCAACGATCTTAGGGTCTAATTTTGCTGGGCCCATTAAACCATACCAAGCAGTTGCTTCAAAGCCCGCAAAACCTAATTGCTCCATCGTTGGTAGATTAGGATAGGCTGCCGAACGCTTAGTGCGCGTTTGTGCTAGCGGGAGCACTTTTCCGCTTTGAATATGTGGCGTTGCTGCTGCCATAGTTTCAAATGCGTATGTGATGTGTCCTGCCATAAGATCAACCAATACGGGACCGCTACCTTTATAGGGAATATGCAATGCTTGCGTATCGGCCATATGCATGAAGAGTTCAAAGGCTAAGTGTTGTGTGCTGCCATTGCCAGCCGAACCAAAACTCACTTTTCCTGGGTTTTGCTTCATATACGCGACCAAGTCTTTTACATTCTTGGCGGGCGCATCAACATTGGCGATCAAAATATTCGGTGTAATGCCAAGCAAGACAATTGGCGTGAAATCCGTTGTGGCGTTATAGGACATTTTTTGTCCCAAGGCTGGAATGATGGAGAGTGCATTGACGTGTGCTAAGCCCAAGGTATAGCCATCAGCGGTTGACTTAGCAACGAGATCGGCTGCAATAGTTCCTGCGGCACCGCCGCGGTTATCCACAATTACCTGTTGCCCCCACATCTGGGAAAGGTTAATGGCTATCACGCGAGCTACTGCATCCGAACCACCTCCTGGTGGAAAGCCCACAATAAGTTTAATGGGCTTGTCAGGCCAAGATTTTGATTGTGCAAATGCAATTGAGGTCAAAGAAAGAGTATTGATGACACCCATCAAGCAGGCGACTAGGAAGGCAACTATCTTTGAATGTAAAAAAGGGCGCATCTTTTTTTGTCTCTTCTATATGTTTTATATTATGAGCGACTTTAACTCAGAAATAACTCCTGAAGGTTATTGAGATAGCGTAAACCCTGATCCGTAGCCTTGAGTTTGCTCGGATTTTCATCTAACAATCCTTGCTTACTGGCTTGGCCCAAAGCTTTGCTAATAGTGCTTAACGGTAGGCCAGTTCGCTCGCTAAAGGTGTTGGTAGCTACACCATCTTTTAGACGTAGGGCGTTGAGCATGAATTCAAAAGGAAGATCTTTGGCGTCAATCTCTTTGGACTCGATTAAGGCATTGCCTTTGCTTTCCATCTCCGTCATATACGTTTCGGGGTGGCGCTCACGTACTTGACGAGTAATTTTCCCTGGGAAAGAAATCTTTCCATGAGCCCCAGCCCCAATCCCAATGTAATCACCAAAGCGCCAGTAATTGAGATTGTGTTTGCATTCTTGATCCTTCTTTGCATAGGCAGATACTTCGTAGCGTCGATAACCAGCTTTATTGAGTAAATCTATATTTTGCTCAAAGATGGCGTCGATTTCATCTTCACTAGGTAACTTCGGTGGAAAGCGCTCAAAGTAGGTATTAGGTTCAAGTGTTAGATTATAAAAAGATAGATGTGGTGTTTGAAATGAAAGAGCGGTCTCTACATCCGTCTTTGCAGCGACAAGGCTTTGATTGGGTAGGCCATACATCAAGTCTAAATTGACCGACTTGAAATGGTCTAATGCAATCTTGATGGCACGCTTCGCTTCTTCACCATTGTGTATGCGTCCCAAAGCCTTTAGTTGTTCATCTTGAAAGCTTTGAACTCCTATGGATACCCGGTTGATACCGCATTTAGCAAAAGCAGCAAACTTATTAGCCTCAATGGATCCTGGATTGGCCTCCATCGTGATCTCTGCATCAGGTTCTAAATTAATCCGGGCGCGAATAGTGGAGAGTAATTCATCCATGCCTTCGGGCGATAGTAGACTTGGCGTGCCACCACCAATAAAAATACTATGCACCTGACGACCCCAAATATTGGGAAGCTCAGTTTCTAAGTCGGCAATCAATGCCTTGATGTAGCGCTTTTCATCAAATCCTAATTTGTCAGCATTACCAATACCAGCTTTAATTTGGTGGGAGTTGAAATCGCAATAAGGACACTTCTTTTCGCACCAAGGAAAGTGAATATAGAGCGCTAAAGGAGGAAGTGCTGTTAGCGAAACAGAGTTTGCTTGAACTTTAAGCACGAGACGTACGAGACTTGAGTTGTGCAATCAGCTCACGTAATGCTTGGCCGCGATGACTGATTAAATTCTTTTGTGCGTGGTCTAACTCTGCTGCGGTTAATCCTAATTCGGGCAGAAGGAAGTGAGGATCATATCCAAAGCCATTAGCACCTTTTGCATCATCCACAATCTGGCCGTACCAACGTGTTTGTACAATGATGGGTTCTGGATCATTTGCGCTGTTTACAAATACCAGCGCGCAAACATAATGCGCACCACGATCCGTTTCCCCAATTAAATTCTGAATTAACTTTTGATTGTTAGCTGCATCATTTCCATTTTCACCAGCGTAGCGCGCTGAGTAGACGCCGGGCTCACCATTGAGCGCATGAGCGCAAATACCGGAGTCATCAGCCAAGGCGGGCATACCACTAGTAGCGCTGGCATGACGGGCTTTAGCTAAGGCATTCTCAACAAAGGTGTGATGGGGTTCTTCTGCCGACGGAATATTCAACTTACCTTGAGGAATAATCTCAAAGTCGAGTGGCGCTAGCAGGGCTTGAAATTCACGAACTTTGCCGGCGTTATTGGAAGCGAGAATCAGTTTTTGCATTATCTAAATCAGCAATCGATTGGTTTACTTGAGCGCTTCTAACTGCAACTTCGTTAGATCATGAATGCCTTGCTCTGCGAGATCTAGTAGGGCAGCGAGTTCAGCGCGTGAGAAAGTTGCGCCTTCAGCTGTACCTTGTACTTCGATCATGCCGCCTTTACCAGTCATAACGACATTCATATCGGTATCGCAGGAAGAATCTTCTGGGTAATCCAAATCTAGTATGGGCATACCTTGATAAATGCCCACTGAGATAGCAGCTACGCTATCGATGATGGGATCTTTGGTGAGAACACCACTTTTGAGTAATTGGTTTACAGCGTCTCTAGCGGCAACATAAGCGCCAGTAATGGATGCCGTACGAGTTCCACCATCGGCTTGCAAGACATCGCAATCGAGGTGAATGGTGCGCTCACCTAAAGTTTCTAGATTGAAGACGCTACGCATGGCACGGCCAATGAGACGTTGGATTTCTTGAGTGCGGCCAGATTGTTTGCCGCGGGCAGCCTCACGATCGCTGCGGGTATGGGTGGAGCGGGGGAGCATGCCGTATTCAGCGGTAACCCAACCTTCGCCGGAGCCTTTTTTATGAGGAGGGACGCGCTCCAAGATGCTGGCAGTGCATAGAACCTTCGTATCGCCAAAGGCAATCAAGACTGAGCCTTCTGCATGCTTGGTAAAAGCGCGGGTAATCGTGATGGGGCGCAGTTGTTTTGGGTTACGACCGCTTGGGCGGCTGACATTGGAGGTGCTCATTGGGTTTGGTCCTAAGTTTGGGCTTGATCTGTAAAGAATCTACAATGTCCCTATGATATCGAGCATGACTGGTTATGGCAGCGCTTCTCGCCAAGTCTCCCTGGGAGCTGGTGTGGTTGCTGATCTGCAGGTGGAGTGTAGGGCTGTGAATAGCCGCTTTCTGGATTTGGGCTTTCGTCTTCCAGATGAGTGCCGTGGGGCCGAGCCCGCTCTACGAGAAATCGCGACTTTAGCCCTCTCTCGTGGAAAAGTTGAGTTCCGGGCTGCATGGAGGATCAATGCCGGCGTAGCTGGTGCCGCTAAGAGCAATCCTCATGCCCTAGGTGCGCTTAATAAAGATCGCCTAGACGCTTTGTATACCTTGCAAGAAAGGGCTCAGGAAGCATTTCCAAAGGCTCAAGTTTTGGGAATCTCTGACATCTTGCGTTGGCCAGGCATTGTTTCTGAGCCACGTGGAGAGGAAGAGGGGTGGATTGCTGCTACGGTAGAAGCTGGCCGTGCTGCTTTAGCAGCCTTGACGGAAAGTCGTCAGGCCGAGGGTAAAGCGCTTGTCGGTGTGCTGATCAGTATCATCGGCAAAATGCGTGAGATTGTTAAAGTGATTGAACCCAAAGTACCTGAGTACGTCACCCAGTATCAAGAAAAACTCTCCGAGCGTTTAGCGGAAGCCTTGGCTAGCCAAGAGCAATCCAAGGGGGGTACCGAGTTGATGGAACGCATTCGTCAAGAAGTAGTGCTCTATGCCGTGCGTATTGATGTTGCTGAAGAGTTTGCACGCCTGAAGACGCATCTCCAAGCGGTTGATAATGCGTTGGCTGGTAAGGGCCCAGTCGGCAAGAGATTGGATTTCTTAATGCAAGAGCTCAATCGCGAAGCTAATACACTGAGTTCTAAGTCGGTTTCAGAAGAATGCACTCAAGCTGCTTTAGAGTTAAAGCTCTTTATCGAGCAAATGCGCGAACAAGTTCAAAATTTAGAGTAAATCTTTAACCCACTGATATGACTAGCCAAAACGCCACACCCACTTATCAAGGCAGTATGTTGATGATTGTTGCTCCTTCAGGTGCAGGCAAATCTTCTTTAGTTGACGCTTTGTTAAAGAGTGATCCCAATCTCAAGTTATCCCTCTCTACCACTACCCGTGGGCCTAGACCTGGCGAAGTAGATGGCGTGAACTATCGCTTTGTTAGTAAAGAGGAGTTCATGGCTGAGCGCGATCAAGGGCAATTTTTAGAGTGGGCAGAAGTGCACGGCCATTTTTATGGCACTTCACGCACCTGGATTGAATCTCAGATGCGCTCCGGCAGTGACGTCATGCTGGAGATCGACTGGCAGGGGGCGCAACAGATTCGAAAACTCATTCCTGCAGTGCAGTGGATTTTTATCTTCCCACCCTCGATTGAGGCCCTAGAAGAGCGTTTACGCAAAAGAGGGCAAGATGATGAGGCAACGATTGAGAGGCGGGTGGCAGCAGCTCATATAGAGCTCCAACATGCCCATGAGGCCAATTACATTGTCATCAATAACCTTTTTGATCACGCCTTGGTTGAATTGCAAAATATTATTGCTGCCAGCCGCCTGCGCTCAGGCCCTGTTATGGCTCGCAATCCAGCGCTTTTAAGGCGCCTTGGGGTCTAATCAGTTATCCTATGGGTATTGAAGCTAAATTTAAGTGAGTTCAGCATGGCCCGTATTACTGTAGAAGATTGTTTAAAAACCATTCCTAATCGTTTTGAGCTAGTGTTGGCTGCGACTTATCGTGCTCGCCAATTAGTTCAAGGTCATTCTCCACGTGTCGAGGCTAGAGATAAAGCCACTGTTGTTGCGTTGCGCGAAGTTGCTGCTGGCGTGACCGACCGTGACATGTTGACCAAGGTACCTCTCTAATTTAGGAGTTCCGGTGTGGAACTCCCTTTAAACCTAGAGACCTCATCGGAAGCATCTAGCGTCGGGTCGCCCGACGCAAACAAAAATCACAAGCAAAGTAGTAAGCAGTCGATCATTGCCACTCTGTTGGCGCAATCTAGTCGACATTTATTTGGGCCTACATCTGCGCCCACCTTGCCCCTTAAGCATCAAGTTGTTTCGATTGAGCGTTTAATTTCTAAACTGACTTATCTCAAGCCAGAAGAGATTATTCAAATCAAAAAAGCATTTCAGTTTTCAGATGCGGCGCACTTAGGTCAGTACCGCCATAGCGGTGAACCCTATATTACCCATCCGGTAGCCGTTGCAGAACTTTGTGCTACTTGGCGACTCGATGCGCCATCCATCATGGCAGCTTTATTGCATGATGTGATTGAAGATACAGGTTGCACTAAAGCTGACCTAGTGGATAAGTTTGGTGGCAAAGTGGCCGAGCTTGTTGAAGGCTTAACCAAGTTAGATAAGTTGGAATTCCAAAGTCATGCAGAGGCGCAGGCAGAGAGCTTTCGCAAAATGTTTATGGCCATGGCGCGCGATGTCCGGGTGATTTTGGTGAAGTTGGCTGACCGTACACACAATATGCGCACCTTGGATGCCGTACCAATGGAAAAGCGTCGTCGGGTTGCTAGAGAAACGATTGAGATCTATGCCCCAGTGGCTCACCGCCTTGGTTTAAA
>CAIMOW010000063.1 GCA_903843235.1 uncultured beta proteobacterium
GTTGGGGATACTGCCTCAATTGAAAAGCGGGTGACATCTCGCGATTTATTTTTATTTGCTCATGCTTCGGGCAACCTTAATCCGCTGAATATTCCTCATCTTGATGTTGAGAATGAGGGGAGTACCTCGGTGGTTGCCCCTTCCATGTGGCTTGGATCACTCATCTCGAGCGTTCTTGGCAATATTTTGCCAGGACCCGGCACTCTTTATCGCTCTCAGGATTTTGAATTTATGGGCAGAGCCCATGTAAGCGATCTGTTAAAAATTACGGTCACTTTGCTGGAAAAAGGGCAGAGTCCAAGCGCAATATTTGGCACTACTGTGAATGATAGTAATGGTGTCTGCATTGCCTCGGGTAAGGCTATTGTTGATGCGCCATTGCAGGATATTTATCTAAGCCCAAATGAACTTCCGGGCTTATTAATGGACGAGCACGATCATTTTGATCGATTGATTGCGGAAGCCCAAAAATTAGAACCTATGCCAACGGCGGTGGTTTGCCCGGATGATTCAGCATCTATGACGGGTACCTTTTTAGCTATGACAGAGGGTTTGATTATTCCGATTTTGATTGGTGCGCGCCAACAAATCCAGAATGCAGCGGATGAGGCGCACTTAGATATCTCCAATATAGAGTTAATTGATATTGCTGATCATAAATTGGCCGCTGCAAAAGCGGTTGAATTAGTACATCAGCATAAAGTGGCAGCCATCATGAAAGGCAATCTTCATTCAGATGAACTGCTATCACAGGTAGTTAAAAAAGATGGAGGTTTGAGAACCCTGAGGCGGATATCACACGTATTTGTTTTAAACGTAGCTAGCTTAGACCAACCTTTGTTTATTACAGATGCCGCCATCAATATTGCACCGGATCTTCCAACTAAAGTAGATATTATTCAAAACTCCATTGATCTGGCTAGGGCTTGTGGCATTAAATTACCTTATGTGGCCGTCCTTTCAGCAGTGGAGACTGTCAGCTTTAATATCCCATCTTCCATGGATGCTGCAATCTTAGCCAAAATGGCAGATCGCGGTCAGATTACCGATGGCTTAGTAGATGGCCCATTGGCCATGGATAACGCCATAGACATGGGCGCAGCAAAAACTAAACACTTAATCTCCCCAGTAGCTGGGAAGGCGCAAATATTAGTTGTGCCCAATCTGGAGGCGGGCAATATGCTAGCCAAGCAATTAACTTTTGTATCTCATGCACAGCCTGCTGGGTTGGTATTAGGTGCACAAGTACCCATCATGTTAACTAGTCGTGCAGATAATGAGCGCGCCAGACTCGCATCTTGTGCATTAGCTCAGTTGTACCATGCGTTTCAGATGAATGGGCACTCCGCCTTTACTCTTTAAGCAATACTAACTGTTGAGTTTTTAAATTATGAATAATCAAGAGAATTTGCGCGGGCAAGCAATTCTGACTATTAATGCTGGCTCATCATCCATTAAGTTTTCAGTATTTTTACTCCCCCAGTCCAATCAAATCCTTGTTGGTCAAATAGATGGTATTGGCGGGGAATCCACTTTTAAGGTGAGATGGTGTTCTGAAAATTCTGAACACACTATCAATTGGCCCCATGCTAAACAACCACATAATCATCGTGAGGCTTTGTCCGAGTTGATTCAGTGGTTGCACTCAGCAGCTCAAGATGTTGAAATTATTGCAGTAGGTCATCGAGTAGTTCATGGTGGTCAAAAATATAGTGCGCCTACCATTATTACTGATGAGGTAATGAAAGAGTTAGAGGCGCTGATGGCTCTTGCGCCTCTTCATGAGCCCCATAATCTCGCAGGTATTAGGGCGGCACAAGAAAGTTTTGGGGATATTCCTCAAATAGCTTGTTTTGATACGGCGTTTCACCGTACCCATTCATTTGTTGACGATTGTTATGCAATACCTCGGTCTTTTTATGACAAAGGGGTTTGTCGTTATGGCTTTCATGGCTTATCTTATCAATATATTGCAGAGCGTCTTATGACAATGTTCCCAAAAGAGTCTGGGGGCAAAGTGATCGTAGCCCATTTGGGGAATGGCGCCTCAATGACAGCATTAAAGGGCGGCATCTCCATTGCTTCTACCATGGGATTTTCCTCTCTAGATGGATTACCTATGGGCACTCGATGTGGAGATATTGATCCGGGAGTATTGCTGTATATGATGCAGCATGAGGGTTTGAGTGCTAATGAGATTTCAGATATTCTTTATAAAGAATCTGGGCTAAAAGGCTTATCAGGAGGTCTTTCTAATGATATGCGCACCCTTGAGGCATCTGCTTTACCAGAAGCAAAAGAGGCTATTGATTATTATGTAAGAGAGGTAAAGCGTGAAATTGGCGCATTAACTGCCCTCATGGCCGGATTGGATGTTCTGGTCTTTACTGGTGGAATTGGCTCAAATTCAGCAATGATTCGGGCCAGAGTTTTGAAGGATATGTCTTGGATTGGTATAGACATAGACGAGGAGCACAATTTGAAAGGTGAAACCATTGTTTCATCGCCTGCTTCAAAGGTGCTTTGTTTGAAAATAAATACCGATGAAGAGCGTGTTATAGCAAGGCATGCATTTGAATTGACTAAGCAGATTTGTGATGTTTAGTGGTTTAATAAAACGTAATTTACCTAGCGAATGTTAGCTTTATGAGTGTATATGACGACATTTTAAAAGAGTTAAGAAAAAATGGGGTCTTGGACCTCATGGAATATAGAAAGCTTTCCAGAAAAGAGATTGATGATCTGGGGGATGATATTCGATATTGGTGTACTTACGGAGACGGGAAGTTAGAAAAATTAGGTAAAGATAAAAAGACAAAATAAGATATGTCTAAATCCCCATTTCTCCTGCGACACGTAAAAGCGGTAATCGGGGGGTAATGGTTCAAGACCAAGACAGACCTTTATCTAATAGAGGCGTTAAGGATGCTCATAAGCTAGCCAATAAACTAGCTAAAAAAGTATTTCATTTGATTTAATCCTGCTAAGTCCGGTAGTCCGCGCAATTACCACAGGGCAGATTATTTCAAATGACTTGCAAACCAAGCATTCCCATTTTGAACTGATCGGCTAAATTTCTAGGGATAGTTCAAATTGGCAATTATGAACCGCTCACTTTCCGCAGGTATTAATTGGTTACAAGTTTTTCATATTTGGGATGAAGCATTGATCTAAATCAGATAAATGTTCCCCGCAAAGAGGATAATCACTTACATGAAAGTGATGGACGAACAATATGCAACCTAACAGTTTTTTAATTTCAGGTAAAACATCTAGTCAATATGCCTATGCGCAGGCAATTGAAGATCTTCAGAAGTGCGGTTGCCTGAGTCTAGATAGTCTTAATGAGCTATCTTATGAGGACCTCAACTGTCTATGTGAGGAAATCAAATGCTGGTGTGTTTACGGCAATCACGACCCTAAGAAATTAAGAACAGCACTAAACACTCTCAATCCGCAATAAGAACTCACAGGAGAAAACCATGAAATCCCAAGATAAAAAAATAGCTCAGCAAGAAAAAAGCAAAGAACTCTTAGCCCTTTCAAACCAGTTATTTGCTACCGCTAAACAGCTAAGTGAATATCATGCCGATGAACTAAAAGGCAGTATGGCTTATGCAATTAGTTATGCTCAAACAGCGGCTCACCAAGATATGGCTCAATTAAAAGCCTTGCATGGCGCTGTTACTGCTGAGGCATCTAAACGCATGGAAATCTATCAAGCAAAGGTGAAAACCATTCTTGATCAGATGGAAGGCAAGTCCGTAGATAAACATTTAAAAGAAGCTCGCTCAGTATTAACTGCTTGGTACAAGAATACTAAAAAGAAAATACCCCAAGGCGCAGAGCAATTAGGCCAAGTGGCTCACAATGTAGCTGATGCTGGAATTAGGGCTTTTAAAGAAGGTCGCAAACTGGTTAATGAAGCGGCGGATGCTGCCGAGAAAAGCTTAAAAAAGGCTGCTAAGAATGAGGCTGCTAAAGCAAAGAAAGCAACAGCCAAAAAGCCAGCTATTAAGAAAGCGCCGGTGAAAAAGGCGGCGACAAAAAAAGCGCCAGCAAAGAAAGTTACTGCTAAAACAAAACCACCAAAGAAGGCTTCACCCAAAACAACACCACCAAGCCCAAAGAAGCCTACTTAGTGTAGTTAACCATTACAGATAGCAGGTAATACTAGCCAGCTTTCGAGCTGGTTTTTATTGTCTGGCCAGTGCCCGCTTTGGGTCGATTTTAGCCTGCCGCTATTAAGTAGGGTGTAGGTCTGCTTTGCGATCAGCACCAGTCTATCGCAGCCCTGATGCTGTAGTGTCGGTTTAACCGACTCTAAATAATTCAGGTCGCCCAAACGCAAATCTGAAAACATAATTACAAGTGTCTTGTTAAGTGACGCTTGTAATGAATAATTTATCACTTCTATTTTCTGGCTGCACCACAGAACCTGAGACCATCAAGCTCCTTGATGGCCTTCTCACTCTCTATAGAAGACCCAATAGTCGCCAGTGGCAATGTCGATTTAAGCTTGCTACGGGGGTTTGGCATTCCGCTAGTACTGGATCTGACCAGTTAGCCGAAGCCACAACCCAAGCTATTGCGATCTATGAAACAGTCAAGGTCAAGATTGCCAGTGATCTAGCCATTAAGTCCA
>CAIMOW010000064.1 GCA_903843235.1 uncultured beta proteobacterium
ACCCATCCCTCTATAATAGTGGCATGCCCAGGTGGCGAAATTGGTAGACGCACCAGCTTCAGGTGCTGGCGATCGTAAGGTTGTGGGGGTTCGAGTCCCTTCCTGGGCACCAAATACTCTTGCTAGACCTTATATGGGGGCAAATAGCCCCTATTTCAAGCCCTCACCCTCTCTGATGCATCAAATCCAAAATCGGATAGCCGTAAAAACCGCCATCCCGACAGCCAAGGTGAAGACCATTTTTCTGCTGAAATAAAAGGCAACAAGTGCTGCTATACCACCCCAAATATTGGGCAGATGGATATCAAATTGAGCCACGCTGGTTGCATTTGCCGGCAAAAAGATCTCCGGGGCCAAGATGGCGATCATCGCTGCCAATGGCGCAAAGCGTATTGCCTCTAGCGCTAAAGGAGAGATTTTGATTCGCTCACCCAGCATCAGAAAGAAACTACGAGACCAGGCTGTTACCAAGGTCATGCCAATTACCAGCAAAGTAATATTTAGGTCAAACTGCATTAAGGCATGCTCCCCTTGGGCGACTTATCGGTCATCATGCCCACAATTAATGCGGCTCCAATTGCCAAAACAATATTGAGTCGAAACGGGACGCCATATGTGGCAACAGCAACGACTGTTGCAGTCAGCGCCGCCCAACGAGCAGATGCTCGATCGAGCATGGGAACAATGATGGCTAATAAAGCAATGGCGCCAGCAAATTCAAGTCCCCAACTATTTGGTATTTGACTGGCTAAAAGGATCCCACTAATCGAGCCCACCTGCCATATGAACCAATTTGAAAACTGCATACCCATCATCCATTGCAAACGCAGATGCTGGTGATCAGCGTTTAGTTCTTGAGGTGTTTGTGGATTTGGGTAGCGCTTGATATATAAGAGGTAACTGAAATCCGCGGTGCAGTACCCCAAGAAGATTCTGCGCCACAGAGGCAAATAGGAAAAGTGAGCCTGTAAGCCAAGGCTAAAAATAACAAAGCGCAAGTTCACCATGAATGAGGTGATCAAGATCATCCAAATCGGTAGGCCCGCTGCAATCAGTGGAAGTGCTGCTAACTGTGATGAGCCAGCATAGACTAATAAACTCATTGCCAGCGCTTGATGCAGGGTTAAGGTCGACTTGGCCATGGCGATGCCCGTGACAAATCCCCAAGTCAAGATCGTCACGCCCGAGTGCGACATCTCTTTGAAACCATCTATAAAGAACTGCTTTTGCAACGGCGCCATGCTAGGTGACTATATGCCCATGGTTCTATGGAGAATCTTGCCCTTCATCTCATCCCACAGGCTCTGAAAGCCTTCAATCCTGTCTTCCGAGAGGTTTTGAGAGTTAAACAAGCCTGCAAAAAAGATCGACCTCTTAGGCGCCAAGGTCTTCTCAAACTCAGTGAGGCCAATCGGCTTGTCATCCATATCACGCGTTAACTCAGCAGAGCAAACGATAGCCTCCTCGTTATCCCTATCGATCACTGCAAACTCGATCAGTTGTTGCGTCTTATCCAGAATCACCAGCGTCCCTCTGGCATAACAAATGGCATCATGTGCCTGAACAATGTATGCTAGAAACTGTGACTCTTCAGCCCCTTCCATGTGAAGATCATCGATGAAAAAAAGGTATTGATCACCATCGCTATTCACCAAGGTAAAGACCTTGGGAATAACACCATGAGCCAAGGCTAAATTGCGATAGTAGCTAGAAATTTCTACTGCAAGGTTTTCGGAAAAGAGATGCATGACGATATATAAATGTAATGAATTAAGCTTGCAATTGTTTTTTAAGAAAGTCCATGGTGCGAGTCCAGGCGAGCTTAGCTGCATCAGCCTGGTACTTTAAGAATGGTAGATTTCTGGAGTCAGCCTCCTCGTTGGCAAATGCGTGTTTAGCGTCATAACGATAGAATTCCAAATGCGCGCCGGCCTCTTTGAGTTTTGCCTCCAAGTGATCGACACCGCCAATAGCAAAAGCATCATCATGCAAAGCCCAGTGAGCCATCATCGGTTTAGTGACCTCTTTGGCATCGACATATTCAAGTGGTGGATAACCATACCAAACAACGGTAGCATCGAGCTCTGGAACGTTGCAAGCGGATAAAACAGTTAATGCGCCACCCATACAGAACCCAGTCACAGCGACTTTTGAACTGCCGGTGGACTTCAAGTACTGAACAGCTCCCCGGATATCCTGACCCGCAGCCTCGCCGAAATTGAGGTCATTCATTAAGTGCTCGGCCTCATTAGCCTCGAGCGCCAACTTACCTCGATACAAGTCTGGCACCAAGGCGCGATAGCCTGCCTCAGCTAAGCGGTCAGCGACCCCTCTAATTTGGTCATTTAGACCCCACCACTCCTGGATCACCACAATGCCAGGTCCATTTTCTATATTCTTGGGTTCAGCTAAATAGGCATTGACCAACTGGCCGTCTGGACGTTTGTATTGAATCATGATGATTTCCTGTCAATCAATTTGTACGTACTACCGATATTCTCTTCGAATGAATCAAAGTCAATCATTCCTACCGCTGGAAACTCCAGATTCAGCATCATAAAGATGACTCCCGTTGTCACGACGGCAAATAAAGTAGTCAATATCCAATCTCGCTTCATCTTCATGCCAAGCGTGTAGCCTGAAACAAAAGAGGTGATGAAGCATAGTAAAAAAGTAGCGGCGAACAGAACTGCCGGAGGATGGCGCTTACTGGCAATCACTTGTCTTTCATGGATACTCACCATTGAATCAACAGCAACGGAAAGTCTACTTACTAAATCAATGACTTCTGGACTAGAACCGCGCGTATCTCGAACAATCTTTGCCTTGTCCCTCAGCATCTTTTCAGATAGGTCACCTAGCGCAGCAAAATGTGTTTCTAACTGGTCAATTTTGATGGGTTTCTTATACAAATTTACTCGAGCATCAACATAATGTTGATATGAGATTTCAATATCCTTCGTCTTAGCCGAAGGCAAAGCTTTGATCATTTTTCCAACCTTGCTAACAGCAATAGACTCTTGCTCATTCAAATCGCGACGTGCATCGAAATGACTCACCGAGCCAGAAAAGTTAAACGCAATCAGAAGCGCCATCACCCCAAATAATGCGCCTTGGTAGGTCTCATGGGTGGTAATTTTTTCAGCTTCTTCTTTTTGTGCAATATGGTTCCCTACACGCCAGCCAATCTCAGCCAATAGCAGCATGAGCGCTAAGATAAACCAAACAATAAAACTGGATTGAAGCAGCTCAACGCGAAAAGTTTCGCTCATATAACCCTTTATTTATTGATCTTTTGACCAGTATGAATATATCCCACTAACCAGAATGTGAGCAAGCCACATGCTGCAGATCCATAACCAACCAGGTTGTAATGCTCCATCTTGCCATCTGCGCCTATGGTGACTATCGCCCCAGCAGCAACAGAAGCGATACCTGAGGCCAACATTTGCACCGAACCAATGAGGCTCATAAAGGTACCTCGGATTTTGGCTTCAACAACTTGACTCACCATGGCCATCGCTGGAATCATGCGCCCCGATATCAGAATGAAGAACAAAGTTTGATTAATTAAAACTACCCATAGAGGCACTGGAATGAGATTGGTGGTAACCAAAATTGGCACAAGGCTAATAATCGCTAAGATCCTAAAAATCTTCACCTTGCCATATTTATCGGCCATGTGACCGATATATCGCGAGCTCATCAGAGTGGCCACACCACCGCAAAGATAGATCAAGGAGATATACGAATTATCAATACCCACATTAGATGTGAGATAAAGCGCAATATATGGAATCACCGAGAAGCCTGTCATCATGATTAGGCCCACAAATACAAAGGCCCTGAGGTGATGGTGTGCAATAGCGACATCGTAGATTTGCTTAAAGCGACTACCCTCATGAATATGATCTAGGTGTCCAACAATTTTAGGGATATTACGATAGGCCAAATACAAAATGAGTACAGAGACTAGAGCGATAAAAATAAAGGGGGCGCGCCAACCTAAAAATGAAATGTGATTGGCTAAAAATAAACTGAGTGGAACTCCTGCAACCGTCGAGACAGAAAATGCTGCCATGACTGTTCCTAGGGCTTTTCCCCTGCGCTCAAATGGAATTGAATCGGCCACAATGGTTTGTACTAAAGAACCTAGGATCCCACCGAAGGCACCCGCAAAAGCTCTAGCAATAAAGAGTGTGTGATAGTTCGGAGCAAAACCGCACGCCAAGGTAGCAATAATAAAGCAAGCGTAAAGACTTAATAGCAACTGGCGACGCTCAAAACGATCAATGTAATATGTCGCAAAGATGCCAGCAACCGCTGCGGCAAATGTATAAGAAGAAAGCAATAAACCAAACTGATGGGTATTGATGTTGAGAACCCGGATGAATTCCGGTCCTAAAGGCATCATGATCATGAAATCTAGAATATGAGTGAACTGTATTCCAGCCAAGGCAAGCAAAAAGAAACGTTCTTGCTGGGGGGTGCGAACAGTACTCAAAATGGGATCAACAGTGCAAATGGTGGTAACAGAGCGTCATTATCCTCTCTAGCGACATAAGCTGCATTGGGGTACGATCACTGTTAAATATCGAAAAAACTCAATACGAAATCGACTAAATGTCTCCCATACTCCCGACCCCCACTGGCTTTTCATTTACCTTCTTGTTTATAGACGTCATCTGTGGACTCATTGGGCTTACCATCATCCTCGTCTTCCACGGGAGCGCTCTAAACCATATCGTGATGCGCTTTGAGCGCTTCACCAAGGGAAATCTTGAGAAGAAGCAACATAACCGGATTTTTTTCCATTTTTATGTCGCATTCATATTTTTTGCCCTAATTCACATCTCTGAGATCTTTATTTGGTCTGGAATCATCATCTGGCTTAATCTCATCCCAGATACAGTCCAAGCCATTCTCTTTGCCGGAAGCTGCTACACCACTGTTGGTTTTATTTCAGACATTCTTCCCACAGGATGGAAAAGCATGGCCTTCTTTATTGCCTTTACCGGCCTCTTTTCACTAGCCTGGACAACCTCCGTGATGATTGGGATGACCGCTCTTTATAAGGAGGCTTGGAACCTTAAATATGCCCACCGTCAGTTTTAACTTTAAGAAAATAATTCAGAATCAGGCTGTTTTGTTGTTTTTGAGTTGGTTTTTAGCCAAAAACAGTTCATTTCCCAAACTTAAGAAATTACCTTAAGTTTTTATATAGTAGCCGTAAACACAGCGATTACCCCCCCTAGCGGGGTCATGGGTGTCATGAATAACCCCATTGACTACCGCAGTTAAGTGTTTAGAGACCTTCACAATCAAGATGGCTTTAGGTAGTTCGTCAGCCCTCAAGTGAACTTGGCAGCCTGCCCCAACCTTCATCGTTGGCACCCAACGAAAACCCAACCCAACAATGTAATCATGAAAGACATTCCGATGATTGCCATTTCGGGGTGATGAGCCCTTGGCATTAAGCCTTTTGGCTAGCCTATTATTTCGCAACTGGGCATAAGACTCATTTGCAAGCCTCAAGTCCTCATAGACCTGCATATACGGCAGATTCGCGGCTATGGCTATTGATCTAACGACACAATCACCCGCCCTACCTTTAAAGCCAGTAGCAGCCCTACCGCCATCATTGAACTGAAAGCTCAACTGGCTGACCGGTTTAGAAAAGGGGCTTAAAAAGCCAAACATAGTTAATTATTGAACCAAAAAAAATAGACTTGTCTCACGACAAATCCATTCTTCATTAAGCTGCGCTGAAATTACTTCGCCGTAGCCTGCTTTACAACTAAACGCCAAGCGTGTAGCAAAGGCTCCGTATAGCCGTTTGGTTGCTCGAGACCTTTGAAGATCAGATCACTAGCAGCTTTATAAGCATATGAGTCTTGATAGTTAGGCATCATTGGCTTGTACGAAGTATCACCAGCATTTTGACCATCTACCACTTTAGCCATACGCTGCAATGTCTCATTGACTTGGGCTTCAGTAACAATGCCATGGAGCAACCAGTTGGCAATATGTTGGCTGGAGATACGCAATGTTGCACGATCTTCCATTAAGCCAATATTGTGAATATCAGGAACCTTGGAGCAACCGACACCCTGATCAATCCAACGCACTACATAACCCAAAATACCCTGGCAGTTGTTATCCAACTCTTGTTGAATCTCTTCTTTAGACCAGTTGGCATTTTCAACAACTGGAATAGTTAAGAGGTCATTGATCAAAGCTTCCGCTTCAGCAGCGCCATCCAATTTTTCCATTTCTTTTTGGATTTCAGCTACATTCACTTGGTGGTAGTGAAGTGCATGCAAAGTAGCGGCTGTTGGTGATGGTACCCATGCAGTATTTGCACCCGCTTTAGGATGAACAATTTTTTGCTCAAGCATGGCTTTCATCAAGTCTGGCATTGCCCACATACCTTTACCGATTTGTGCGCGGCCACGTAGACCACAATCCAAACCAGCAAATACATTGCGACGCTCGTAAGCAGATAGCCATTTACTGGTTTTCATATCACCCTTGCGCATCATTGGACCAGCGTGCATTGCCGTATGCATTTCATCGCCAGTGCGATCCAAGAAACCAGTATTGATAAAGGCAACGCGCGCACCAGCTGCAGCAATAGCAGCCTTAATATTCGCACTCATGCGACGCTCTTCGTCCATGATGCCAAGCTTGACGGTATCGGCAGGTAGGCCAAGTAATTTCTCAACACGACCGAATAGCTCACCAGCAAAGGCAACCTCTTCTGGGCTATGCATTTTTGGCTTAACGATATAAACAGAGCCTTTACGGGTATTTCCAATTGTCTGAGTGACTGGTCGATTGATGTCATACAAGGCAATCAAGACGGTCACAACAGCATCCAAGATGCCTTCGTAGATCTCTTTACCTTCACCAGTAATAATGGCTGGGTTAGTCATTAAGTGGCCAACGTTACGGAGGAATAAAAGTGAACGGCCATGCAATGTCACAACGCCGTCTTTCGCATTAACTGCTCCGATACCAGCTTTGTACTTACGATCTGGATTCAAAGTACGCGTAAAGGTTTTGCCAGCCTTTTGCACCTCTTCCACTAAAGTGCCTTTCAGAATGCCCAACCAGTTTTCATAGGCGAGAACTTTGTCATCGCCATCAACAGCAGCAATCGAATCTTCCAAATCCAAAATAGTAGACAGGGCTGCTTCTAGCACAACATCATTTACCCCAGCAGGATCACTAGAGCCTATGGTCTTGGTCTTATCAATCAAAATATCAATGTGAATGCCGTTATTGCGCAACAATACAGATGATGGCGCAGAAGCATCACCTTGATAACCTACAAACTGCTTCTCATCAGCCAATCCAGTGGTGCCGCCATCCTTTAATTTGGCGGCAAGTTTATTGCCATCAACGGTATATGCCACTACATCACGATGTGAGCCATTGGCTAAAGGAGTGGCCTGATCTAAGAAATTACGCGCATAGGCAACTACCTTAGCGCCACGGATGGGGTTATACGCACCAGCCTTGGTAGCACCACCTTCTTCAGAGAGAACATCTGTACCATAGAGAGCATCATACAAAGAGCCCCAACGTGCATTGGCAGCATTGAGTGCATAACGTGCATTTAATACTGGCACTACTAATTGTGGGCCAGCCTGCAGAGCCAACTCATCGTCCACATTCTTGGTGGTACCTAATACTTTTCCAGGAACCTCTTCAAGGTAACCAATTTCTTTTAAATGCTTGCGATAGGCAGGCATATCTTTAATTGGGCCTGGGTTGACTTTATGCCATTTGTCTAAATCCACTTGCAGACGATCGCGCTTCGCCAGCAAAGCCTCATTCTTTGGAGTCAAATCTTTGACCAGCTCGTCAAAACCCTTCCAAAACTCAACGCTCTTGATGCCAGCTCCAGGGAGAACTTTATCTTCAATAAAGCGGTACAAAGGGGTGGCAACTTGGAGGCCATTGCAGGTAGTACGTGCGGTCATGATCTAAACCTTGGTTACAAATGTTGAATGAATAAAATCAGTTAAATATTTTGCATCAATCCTGGAAAGGATGCTGGAGCAGGATAGTTTCATCCCGCTCTGGGCCTGTGGAGACCATGGCGATTGGCTTACCAGAAACTTCCTCAATGCGACGTAGGAACTTTTGAGCTTCCTCTGGAAGTTTATCCCACTCACGGATACCGAAGGTAGTACCCTTCCAACCCGAAAAATCCTCATAAATGGGTTCGCAACGGGCAACTGACTCTGCGCCACGGGGCAACACATCCAATCTCTGACCGTCCAAGTTATAGCCAACACAAAGACGAATGGTTTCAAGACCATCTAAAACGTCTAACTTCGTAATGCAAAGGCCTGACAGGCCATTGATCTGAATCGAGCGTTTCAATGCAGCTGCGTCAAGCCAGCCGGTGCGACGTGGACGTCCTGTAACAGAACCAAACTCTTTTCCTACCTCAGCCAAACGTACACCAATCGGGTCTTGTCTTGCTGGATTGTCATGGTCATATAGCTCGCTTGGGAATGGGCCTGCGCCAACACGCGTGCAATAGGCTTTAGTAATACCCAAAATGTATTGCAAGGAATCTGGGCCAACACCAGAACCAGCAGCGGCGTTACCTGCTACGCAGTTACTCGATGTGACATAAGGGTAGGTTCCATGATCAATATCCAAAAGCGTACCTTGCGCCCCCTCAAACAAGAGATTCTGACCAGATTGTTCAGCCGCATATAGCGCGCTTGATACATCCACCACCATTGGCTTCAAGCGCTCTGCATAAGACATAGCCTCTGCCAAGGTCTTTTCATAATTAACAGGCTCAGCACCATAGTAGTTGGTAAGCATGAAGTTGTGATATTCAAGGTTCTCGCGTAACTGCTCTGCAAACTTCTCTGGGTAGAATAAATCTTGCACACGCAATGCACGGCGCGCCACTTTATCCTCATAGGCTGGACCAATACCGCGGCCAGTCGTACCAATCTTCGCGTCACCACGCCTCTTCTCACGCGCATGATCAATCGCAACGTGATATGGAAGAATCAAGGTGGTTGCTTCAGAAATCTTTAAGCGACTCTGAACGTCCAGTCCAGCAGCCTCTAGTTCGCCAATTTCTTTGAACAAAGCTTCCGGTGATAGCACTACACCGTTACCAATGTAGCAGATCACTTCTTTATGCATAATCCCAGAAGGAATCAAACGCAAGATGGTTTTCTTGTCACCAATAATTAAGGTATGGCCAGCGTTGTGTCCGCCCTGAAAGCGCACCACTGCTTGTGCATGATCGGTTAACCAATCAACCACTTTGCCCTTACCCTCATCGCCCCATTGAGTACCGATGACTACGACGTTACGACCGCGTGCTTGCTGCTTAGAAGACATAATAAAATCCAAAAAAATAATTACAAAATAGGTTTGATTCTTTACTAGCGCTTTATTTAGTCGCCTTACTTCGTCGACTCACTTTTTCTTTATTTCCCAAGAGTTTCCCTGCTTGCTCAGCTCTCGGTCACATTCGTACTCAGCTGTTTGTGCTTGGTCGCCAGCCATTACCTGAATGACAACATCACCACGAGCACGCAAATCAGAAATAATTTGGTTTAAATTAGTATCATCAATCCATGGCGCAACAATGGCATGCTTACGCACACTTATTGAGGATAGATTGGCAAGTGTTAATAAGTCTAATGAAAAGCCGGTTGCTGGGCGTGAACGTCCAAACGCTTGACCAACATGGTCATAACGCCCACCACGGGCAATCGGTTGTGGCAACTTATCCACATAAGCAGCAAACATCACACCACTGTGATATTGATAACCACGTAGGTCTGCTAAATCAATGCTGAGCTCTAATCCATTAGACAGGGATACGGCAGCAGTTGACAAACGTTCAAGCTGCGCAAGCGCCTCATCAATTAACTTGTGTTTAGGTAACACATTTTTCGCCTTGGTGAGCACTTCAGCACAAGGTCCATTTAATTCTGTGAGAGCAATTAAGGCGTCTACTGTTTTAGGACTAAATGATTTCGCCCAAGCACTCAGACGTGGACGATCTTTGCTTTGCAGCAATCCGTAGAGTGTCTCAATATCAGCCTTGCTAAGATCCTGACCATCCAGAATGCCAGCCAAGATACCCGCGTGTGATAGATCGAGATAGACTTTATCTAAACCAGCTAAACCTAAGGTCTTGAGCAATAAAGAAATCGCTTCAAAATCTGCTTCCCAGGTGGCGCAGCCATAAATCTCAGCGCCGAGTTGGAGCTCTTCGCGTGCTGAGCTGCCGACTGGGGTACGGGCGTGTGCAACAGAGCCGGCATAGCAAAGACGTGTAATGCCGGCACGATTTAATAAGTGTGCGTCGATACGCGCCACTTGTGGTGTCATATCAGCACGTAAACCTAAAGTGCGGCCAGATAATTGATCAACCAACTTAAAGGTTTGTAAGTTGAGGTCAGAGCCTGTGCCTGTTAATAAGGAGTCCAGAAACTCCAAGATGGGAGGTGCCACAAGTTCGTAGCCATAGGATTGATACAAATCCAAGATGGCACGACGCAGAGTCTCCACTTTACGAGCCTCGGCCGGCAACACATCAGCAATATCTTCAGGAAGTAACCAACGATTCATGATCTGGATTATTCACTTTCGCTTATTTTTTGTGCAAGAACTTAAAGAACTCACCATTGGGCTCAACCACCATAATGTCTTTCTTATCCTTGAAAGAACTACGATAAGCCTCAAGACTCTGATAGAACTGCGCAAACTGTGGGTCGCGACCAAAAGCCTCTGCATATAAAGCAGTAGCCCTAGCATCCCCTGCGCCTTTAATCTTTTGAGCATCACGATAAGCTTCAGCGAGGATCGTATCGCGTTGACGCTCGGCATTGGCGCGAATCTTGTCAGACTCAGCAGCGCCAGTAGAACGTAACTCGTTAGCCACACGCTTACGCTCTGCTTCCATGCGACGATAAACAGAATCGCTAATCTCAGCCAATAAGTCAACCCGCTTTAAACGCACATCAACAATTTCTACGCCAATATCTGCGGCATCATCAGCCACCTTTTTACGGATGCCTTGCATGACCTGCTCACGCTGATCTGAAATCAATTCACGCACAGTGCGCTTTGTGAACTCTTCATTCAGAGCAGAACGAACTAACTGAGTTAGACGATCTTCAGCTAAACGCTCATCACCCTTAAAGCTGATGAAGAACTTGCGTGGATCAACAATGCGCCACTTCACATAAGAATCCACCAACAAGTTCTTTTTCTCGGCGGTAATGAAGCGCTCCGCTTCTGGATTATCAATCGTCAAAATACGACGATCAAAGAAGCGGACATTCTCAAAAGGCGCTGGATATTTCACTTGCAGACCTGGCTTCTCAATCACACGAACAATCTGCCCGAATGAGAACACCACTGCAAACTTGCGTTGGTCAACAATAAAAATGCTAGATGAAAGTACGTAAGCTAATGCTATCAGCGCAATTAGCCCTGCAATCAGGCGATTCAAGTTCATTATCTGGACTCCCTATCGCGACTGCGCAAGCCATCTCGTTTATCACCTGCACCACCATTGATTACTGCAGGAGGGGCATTCACAAAGGGGTTAGGAGTATTTGTCGCAGGACTAGGTGCCGGAGGGTTACCAGTAGCGCCACCAACGGTGACTGAGCCTGTTGGAGTCGTTTGATTTACTTGTGAGTTAGCGGCTTGGGCACTTTCAGCGCTTACCTGTGCAACAATTTTATCGAGCGGCAAGTACAGCAAGCTATTGCTCTTAGTAGTGTCCACCAAAATCTTCGTCACGTTATTATACATATCGCGCATCGTGTCGATATACATGCGATCACGTGTCACTTGTGGCGCTTTGGAGTATTCGACCAAGATTTGCTTGAAGCGAGTCGCATCGCCGTCGGCAGTAGCAACTACACGCGCCTTATAACCTTCAGCCTCTTGAATTAAACGCGCTGCAGTACCTTTAGCACGCGGAATGATGTCATTAGCATAAGCTTGGCCTTCACTCTTTAAGCGCTCTTGATCTTGACCGGCCTTCACCGCATCATCAAATGCTGCTTGCACTTGCTCTGGTGGCTGAACATTTTGCACTGTGACGCTAGTGACATAGATGCCCGACTTATAACTATCGAGAATCTTCTGAATCGAGCTGGCTAAATCAATCGCAATTTTTTCACGACCTTCATACAAAACAGTATCCATCTTACTACGAGCAACAATCTCACGAACGGCTGTTTCTGCAGCCTGAACAACGGATGCATCTGGGTCGCGATTATTAAATAAATAATCAGTTGGATCTTTTAAGCGGTACTGAACGGCAAAGCGCACGTCGATGATGTTTTCATCTTCAGTAAGCATCGATGAATCTTTTTGATTGGTTGCTTTGATCAACACAGGACGACCAACCTCAACCGAGCGTACGCCTGAGAGATTGACTACTTCTTGTGACTGAATAGGCCAAGGCATGCGCCAGTTAATTCCTGGCTTAGCGGTGTAATCATATTTACCAAAAGTCAGAATCACTCCTGCTTGACCCTCCTGAATGATAAAAAAACCACTACAAATCCATATAAAGAAGACACCAGCAGCAGCCAGCAAAATGCTTGCTTTAGAGCTAAAGGGATTGGTGAAATTAAAGCTTGGCGTGCCATTACCTCCAACGCCACCAGATCCACCACCATTACTACCTTTATTGACGCGATCTTCGGGCTGAGGAATATCAGTGCTATTCGGCTTGTTTGCTGGCTTGCTTACTGCGGGGTCAGGTTTTTTCTTACCCCCGAAAATACCTGCGATGCGGTCATTGAAATCACGCCATAACTCGTCTAAGTCTGGTGGGCCTTGTGGTTTTGCAGGTTGATTAGATTGGGGATCCTTAGGTTGCTCTTGGTTCCCAGGCTCGACTTTTGGAACCTGCTCACCTCCCTGCCCACCTTTAGCATCTTTGGATCCATTATTAGGATCGGTGACCGAAAACAGGCCAAGTAATTTACGTATCATTAGGTGTATAGCCTCGATTCGGGATTGAATTAAATTCAGAAGATTCTGGTCGTTCAGGTAAAGGGGCTAAAAACTCATCGGGAGCCAATTGCTTCTTGGCTCGTTTGTGCTCGACCCTTATTCTATCAGTCATTTGAGAGCATTCCGCCAGTGCTGAGCGTAACAAATCGAGACCCAGGCCAGTCTTGGCGGATAGGAAAACCTGACTCGGAATACCCTCGGCGTCCCGCACCAATTGCGCCCCATTTAGAAAGGTTTGGGGCATTTGGTCGATCTTATTCATGATCTCGATCCGAGGAATATCATCGGCCCCGATTTCCCGTAAAACAGCCTCAACCTCTGCCTGCTGCTCTCGAGCTACTGGACTACAAGCATCAATCACATGCAAAATCAGATCTGCATGAATGGTTTCATCCAGGGTGGCCCTAAAGGCTTCAACCAGTTGGTGGGGTAATTCACGGATAAATCCTACAGTGTCTGAGACCACAATCGAGCCTACGCCATCTAAATGTACCTTTCTGGAGGTGGTATCTAGGGTTGCAAATAGCTGATCTGCTGCGTAAGCCCCCGCCTTGGTTAGGGAATTAAACAAAGTTGATTTGCCGGCATTGGTATAGCCTACTAAAGAAACTGAGAAAACATCCTTACGGTTGCGGGCCCGTCTTTGAGTCCTTTGTTGACGTTGAAGCTTTTCGAGCTCGTTTTCCAGGCGCTTAGCCTTGGTTGCCAATATCCGGCGATCTAACTCCATCTGGGTTTCGCCAGGTCCGCCACGCACACCAATACCTCCGCGTTGACGCTCCAAGTGACTCCAAGCCCTTACTAAACGCGACATTTGGTACTTGACCTGAGCTAACTCCACTTGGGTCTTACCAATATGGCTTTGGGCTCTTTGACTAAAGATATCTAAGATGAGACCAGTACGGTCCATTACATGAAAGCCAACATGGCGCTCTAAGTTTCGTTGTTGAGTCGGTGATAGCGGATGGTTGAAAATAACCAATTCAGCGCCTTGATCTTCCATCACCCTCTTGACCTCATTCGCCTTGCCTGATCCAATAAATAAAGCAGGATCTATTTTGCCTTTACGGGCAATCACACTAGCTACGGGAATGGATCCGGCGCTCTCAGCCAAAAGACTGAGCTCAGCCATGCTATCTGCAAAATCTTCGCGTCCGGTATCTACTCCAACCAGAACTGCGCGCGCCGCATCTACTCCGGTTTTATACAGGGCTAGCTTCTTCCACACGGAACTCAACTGCGCGCGCTGGCACGATTGTAGAAATGGCATGCTTGTAAACCATCTGTGTAACAGTGTTTCGCAAGAGAACTACATACTGATCAAATGATTCAATATTTCCTTGCAGCTTAATGCCGTTCACTAGATAAATTGACACAGGAACATGCTCTTTACGCAAGGTATTGAGAAATGGATCCTGAAGTAATTGGATTGTTTTGGTGTTCATACTGCTCCTTATTCATTTTTTAGTTAGGGAGTCTTGCTTTTTTATTTAAATACAACCTACGCTCTACAGCTAATACTGAAATCTTATCCTACAACATTTAGCTTGGCTACTTTTTACCCTTTTTACCTTTATCAGCATCTACATAAGGGTTTTTAGCAGTATTCATCTGAATACGTAATGGGGTGCCGCGCAACTTGAAGACCTCTCTAAAGCGACCTTCCAAGTATCGCTTGTAGCTATCGGTCACCCCACTCAATGAAGTGCCATGAATCACCACAATGGGAGGATTCATGCCCCCTTGGTGTGCATAGCGAAGTTTTGGACGACCCATGCCAACACGTTTTGGCTGTTGATGTTCAATCGCCTCTTGCAGAATTCGAGTCAGGCGTGGGGTTGGCAACTTCGCCATTGCTGCAGCATAGGCAGCATCCACATCTTGAAAGAGCTCTTTTAAGCCCGTGCCTTTTTTTGCAGAAATCGGGTGCACATTAGCAAAATCTAAGAAGCGTAATTTTTGAGCAATTTCTAAACGAGCGCGCTCTTTAACATAAGAATCAATTCCGTCCCACTTGTTCACGGCAACCACCAGCGCACGCCCTGCTTCAACGATAAATCCTGCAATGTGCGCATCTTGCTCAGAGATGTCTTGTTGCGCATCCAGCATCAAGATCACCACGTTGCAATCAGCAATCGCTTGCAAAGTTTTAACAACCGAGAATTTCTCAATCGCTTCAAATACTTTTCCGCGACGACGTAAACCTGCGGTATCTACCAAGATATAGGGCTTACCGTTACGCTCAAAAGGGACCTCAATCGCATCGCGTGTTGTACCTGGCATGTCAAATGCAATCACACGTTCTTCACCGATCAACTTATTGATCAAGGTGGACTTACCAACGTTAGGACGACCTACTACCGCAATCTTCATTGGGCGATTTGGGTCGTTTACTAGATCTTCTTCATCAGGCTCTGCAATCCCTAAAGCATCCAAGGCATCATCAATCAAACCACGCACACCATCGCCATGAGCAGATGAGATTGGAAAAGGTTCACCTAAACCAAGTTCATGAAAGTCAGCAGTAACCACTCCTGCTTGCATGCCCTCAGTTTTATTGACCGCCAAAATAATGGGGCGACCGGTCTTACGCAAGAAATCTGCGATCACACGATCTTGTGGCGCCATGCCTAAACGACCATCCACCAAGAAAATCACAACGTCAGACTCCGCAACCGCTTGTTTAGTTTGCTTGGCCATCTCCGCTACGATGCCGGTCTTGGCTACCGGCTCAAAACCGCCGGTATCAACACAAATAAATGCCCGCTCACCAATACGGCCTTTGCCATAGTGACGATCTCGTGTGAGACCAGAAAAATCGGCAACTAAAGCGTCACGTGAACGCGTCAGGCGATTAAAGAGCGTGGACTTCCCAACGTTAGGGCGACCGACAATAGTGATGACTGGATTCATTTTGGACTGTACGCTGCTATTTTTCCACCCTGAGATTGAATCAGAATGAGTCCGCCAACCGCAATCGGGGCAGCGGTGATTGGACTGCTATCGTGACGAATGCGAGCCACCATTTGACCATCGGCCTGTGAGAATGCGTGTACGTAACCCTGCGCATCACCCATAAGTAATACCCTCCCAACAGCCATAGGCTCGCCAACATCTCTAAATGTTAATTTGTCATTTTCCCAAACCTGAGTGCCATCTTTAGTAGCAAATGCTGTGACATGCGATTTTTCATTAGCAGAGAAAACCATATCGGGGCTTTGAGCAGTGCCTGTGAAGCTAGAGAAATCCTTAAACCAAATCAGATTGCCGGTACGGGCTTGGCCGCAACCAATGCGACCTTGATAAGACACTGCGCACAAAATCTCACCTTCCATACTTGGCTTAGCAGTTACATCATTTAAACGCTCAATCTCTGAGAACCCTTTAGGAAAAGAGATGGGGCTTTCCCAAACTAAGCCGCCATTGGCAATTGCAATCATGCCAAAGCGACCGCCAGCAAAACCAGTAACAATGACTTCATTCCCAATAGCCAACATGCCATACCCTACGCGCAATGACAGTGCGGATTGTTGACGCTGATAAATCCACTTACGTGTGCCAGTTTGCGCATCTAGCCCAATAAAGCGATTATCCAGTGCGCGAATAATGACAACTCCACCGGCAACAACTGGTTCAGTCAATACTTCACTGCCAACACTGACGTTCCAGATTGGTTTGCCAGCATCATCATATGCGTAAACGGTACCTTTAGTAGTGACGACAGCAGTAATGCGACCATCGGAACCTGGACCCACAGTAATGCGCTCTGGTACGGAAGCTTCCCATAGCTTGTTGCCATTCGCTAAATCAATCTTCACTAAATTGCCACGATGCGATGCTGCATAGACTGCATCGCCAGCAACCACAGGGTGAAAGTTAAATGTCTCAGACGAACCAACGCTAGTTGACCAAATCGGTGCGAGGTCAAATTGATTGGTAACTGGAACCAAGTCAGCAGGTTTGCGTACGCGTGCGCCACCAGAGCAAGCCACGAGAGCGGCAATGGCAGAGCCAATGATGAGGGCTTTTGTAGCAAACTTCACTACGCGGATCGTTTGAATCATCACTGAGTAACTCCTCCAACAGCATCTAATTTTACCTTCAAGAGGCGACGCGCCTCTTCAGGAAATTCTTTTGCTTGATCTAATTTTATCCAAGCATCTTGATAGCTAAGCTTAGCTTCAGCAGTCTTCTTCTGCGCCAAATACCAATCCCCACGACGCTCTAACCACAGCGCCTCAAATCCACTAATGGGCTTCTCTTTCAAAATGGCATCAGCTTCGGCAAGGTCCTTCTCTGTGCCCTGCTCAACCAACTGAGAAGCTAAACGCAATTTGCCTAAGGCTGCATAACCATCATTGGAAGCATTCTTCGCTGTCCAACGCAAATAATCAATTGCTTTAGGTGTGTCACCAGCATCCGAGGCAATTTTTGCGGCTACTAAGCTAGCCATCGATGCATAAGGGGTACGTCCAAATTGCTTTTGCAAATCATCTGCAGCACGCAAGGTTTGATCTTTATCACCCTTACTAATAGCGACTACCATCGTGTCGTACAGTTGGGATGCTTGCGCAGCTTGGTTATTACGCCACCACTGATAACCACTATAGGCTGCATACGTAAACAAAGCTACTGTGAGAACGCCAGTAATGAGATTGCGATACTTTTGCCAAAATGCTTTGAGCTGGTCAAGTTGTTCTTGTTCTTCTAGGTCTAAAGGCATATCAATCCAAGCTAATAAATATCGTTATAGGGTAATTCTATTCGGAGGAGCCTACCAAAGCATCAATTACTGCTTCGAGTACTTTATCGAGGGCTACGGACCGCTGTTCGCCTGTGCCACGTAGGTCCTTGATTTGGGCTTCGTCTTTAGCCAACTCGTCAGGCCCAATAATGACTGCATAGGCGGCCCCACTGGCGTCCGCCTTCTTCATTTGAGACTTAAAACTAGCTGCTTTACCGTCTGGCGAGCAAAAGAGGATGGTATCAATACCGGCACTACGTAAACGCTCAGCAATGATCATGGCAGCAGTTAAAGTCTCACCGCCCTGATGCAGAACAAAAATATCGCATCCTGGTGTAGCCTCAGGCAATGAGCCCGAAACCTTCATAAGCTCTAAAACGCGCTCCATACCCATGGCCCAGCCACAAGCAGGTGCTGCTTTACCGCCCATGCGTTCAATCAGCGGATCGTAGCGACCGCCACCAGCAATCGTACCTTGGGCCCCTAATTCATCGGTCACCCACTCAAATACAGTGAGGTTGTAATAATCCAGTCCACGAACTAAGCGTGGATTGATCTTGCAGGGAATATTGTTTGCTTTGAGTAATGCTTGAACCGCATCGAAGTGTTTAAGCGACTCCTCGCCCAAGAAATCTAGTAACTTGGGTGCACCTTCAATTAAACCTTGCATCGCTGGATTTTTAGAATCCAAAATGCGCAAAGGATTAGTCAATAGACGACGTTGTGAATCTTCATCGAGTTGCGTGGCATTCTGCTCGAAATACGTTACCAGGGTAGCGCGGTGCAAAGCACGCTCATCAGCTTGACCTAGTGAATTAATTTCTAGACGTACACCACTTAAGCCCAGCTCATCCCAGAGGCGTTGACCCATAAGAATAATTTCAGCATCGATATCGGGACCAGCAAAACCTAAGGCCTCAATACCAAACTGATGGAACTGACGGTAGCGACCACGCTGTGGGCGTTCATGACGGAACATTGGGCCGGTATACCAAAGACGCTTAGGTCCTTCGTATATCAAATTATTTTCAATGACTGAGCGCACTATTGCAGCGGTACCTTCTGGACGTAAAGTCAGTTGCTCACCATTGAGACGATCTTCAAAGGAATACATTTCTTTTTCAACAATATCAGTTACCTCACCAATACCACGCTGAAACACTGCTGTTGATTCAACAATCGGAGTACGTAAAAACTCATAACCATAAGCATGGGTTAAATCACGCAGGACGTGTTCAAGATGACCCCACTGCGCAGCATCTGCTGGCAGTAAATCATTCATGCCGCGAACGCCATTAATCTTGAGCGTTTTTTCGGTCTTCTTGTTTTTATCTTCGGTCATTTTTATGAGTAATTTTTTTCGACGTATTCATCAACAATGATTTGAAACTCTTCTGCAATCTTAT
>CAIMOW010000065.1 GCA_903843235.1 uncultured beta proteobacterium
AAAAGAATCAAATAAAGCGCAGATGGGAGACATCCGTAACTTGAGTAACCTAAAATATCCATCTGGAAAGTCTAATCGATAAATGCTAGAAAACCTCACCGATCGTCTATCACGCGTTGTTAAAACAATGCGGGGGCAAGCACGCCTCACCGAAAGCAACACGACTGAGATGCTGCGGGAGATCCGCCTGGCCTTGTTGGAGGCTGACGTAGCCCTACCAGTCGTCAAGTCTTTATTGGAGCAAATTAAATTTAAAGCCCTTGGGGAAGAGGTGGTTGGTAGCCTTAGCCCTGGGCAGGCCTTAGTCGGGGTAGTACAGCGTGAGCTCGCCCAAGTCATGATGGGCGACACCAATCAAAGCGGCGAACTCAATTTAGCCACCCAACCACCCGCAGTGATTTTGATGGCTGGATTACAAGGCGCAGGTAAAACCACTTCCGTTGGTAAGCTCGCTAAATATCTGCAAGAAAAGAAGAAAAAGAAGGTTCTGACTGTTTCGTGCGACGTTTATCGCCCTGCTGCGATCGAGCAATTAGAAACTGTCACCAAGCAAGTGGGTGCTGAATTCTTCCCCAGCAGCGTAGATCAAAAGCCAAATGACATTGCCATTGCAGCTCTGGACTGGGCGCGACGCCATTACTTTGATGTCTTACTGGTGGATACCGCTGGTCGATTAGGTATTGATGAAGCGCTCATGCAAGAGATTAAAACCTTGCACGCTAGCCTTAACCCGATTGAAACACTCTTCGTGGTTGATGCGATGTTGGGCCAAGATGCCGTTAATACTGCCAAAGCTTTCCATGAAGCGCTCCCGCTAACGGGCGTCATCCTCACCAAGTTAGATGGTGATTCTCGCGGTGGTGCTGCCCTGTCCGTGCGTCAAGTCACCGGTGTGCCACTGAAGTTCATTGGTGTAGCTGAAAAAATGGATGGTCTTGAAGCGTTCGATGCCGAGCGTATGGCCAGCCGCATTTTGGGTATGGGCGACATCCTTGCCTTAGTTGAACAAGCACAGCAAAACGTTGACGTTGCTAAAGCAGAAAAGTTAGCAAGCAAGATTTCTAAAGGTGGATTTGATCTTGGCGATTTTAGAGATCAACTTGTACAGATGCAGCAAATGGGTGGCATGGCCAGCCTAATGGATAAATTACCCAGTCACATGGCACAAGCAGCATCCAAAACAAATTTAAGCGCAGCTGATAAACAAACCAAGCGCATGCGCGGCATCATTGATAGCATGACACCAAGAGAGCGTGCTAAGCCTGAATTACTCAAAGCTACTCGTAAGCGCCGCATTGCAGCTGGTGCAGGGGTTGAAGTTCAAGAAGTAAATCGCCTGCTTGCGCAGTTTGATCAAATGCAAACCATGATGAAACAATTCAAAGGCGGCAAGATGGCGCGCACCATGGCAACCATGGCTGCAAAAGGAGCCGCCAAAGGAATTGGCGGCTTGTTCAAAAAGTAATTAAGAAACCAATTGCTTAGCTGCTTGCACAGCTGCAACGACCTTTTCTTTAATCTCGGCTAGTGGAATATTTTGGGACTCAGCGTGTGTGCGACCTTTAAATTCTACTTGAGCATCAGCAAGTCCGCGATCACCAATCACAATGCGAAATGGTGCACCAATCAATTCCCAATCTGCAAACATTGCGCCCGGGCGCTCACCGCGATCATCTAAGATAACATCGATACCTACAGAAATGAGCTCATCATGTAAATGATCTGCGGCGACTTTAACCGCTTCAGATCTATCGTAATTCATTGGGCAAATGACTACCTCAAATGGCGCCATTGAAATCGGCCAAATAATGCCACGTTCATCGTGACCTTGCTCGATTGCAGCGCCCAGTAAACGCGTAACACCAATACCATAACAACCCATCACCATGGGCTGTGCCTTACCTTGTTGATCTAAATAGGTGCAACCCATTGCCTCAGAGTAACGTGTGCCCAATTGGAATACATGACCCACTTCAATCCCGCGACAAATATCCACCATGCCTTTGCCATCAGGTGAAGGATCGCCAACAACTGCATTGCGAATATCCAAAACCAATGGCTCTGGTAGATCACGTGCCCAGTTCACGCCAACCAAGTGATGACCTGCATCATTAGCACCGCAAACGAAATCCGACATATTGGCAACAGTACGATCTGCTACGACTGTGACCTCAGTACTCACACCTACAGGACCCAAGTAGCCAGCAGGTGCATTACATGCCTGCTTAATTTCCGCTTCTGTAGCAAAACGTGACTCAGTCATGCCGGGTATCTTGCTGGCCTTCACCTCATTGAGCTCATGATCGCCACGAACCAACAACATAAATAATTTAGCGGGGCCATTCTCTTGATCAGCAGCAAACAAAAGTGATTTGACTGTGTTCTCAAGCGGCAAGTTCAAAAACTGTGCAACATCAGCGCAATTAGTCTTATCTGGTGTTGGTAGCTTTTTGATCTCTTGCGTTGCTGCTGCACGCGCAGCCAGCAAAGCAAGTGATTCGGCAGCCTCTAAGTTTGCCGCGTAATCAGAGTTAGGGCAATACACAATCGCATCTTCACCGGTATCGGCAATCACATGAAACTCTTGACTACCAGATCCACCAATAGCGCCGTTATCGGCAGTGACAGCGCGAAACTTGAGGCCCATACGCTTAAAGATGCGGGTGTATGCATCAAACATGATTTGATACGATTTTTTCAATCCCTCAGCATCACGATCGAATGAATACGCATCCTTCATACTGAATTCACGACCACGCATGATTCCAAAACGAGGGCGACGCTCATCGCGAAACTTAGTTTGAATTTGATAAAAATTGATTGGGAGCTGTTTATAGCTTTTGATTTCATTACGCGCCAAATCCGTAATGACTTCTTCGGAGGTTGGCTGAATTAAGAAATCACGATCATGACGATCTTTAATGCGCAGTAGCTCTGGGCCCATCTTTTCCCAACGGCCCGTCTCTTGCCACAATTCAGCAGGTTGAATCATTGGCATCAATAATTCAATTGCGCCTGCACGATTCATTTCTTCGCGGATGATATTTTCCACTTTGCGAATAGACCTTAAACCCAATGGCAAATAGTTATAAACGCCAGCGCTTAGCTTGCGAATGAGGCCTGCACGCACCATAAGTTTGTGCGAAACCACCTCAGCGTCAGAGGGGGCTTCTTTTAGCGTGGCGAGAAATGACTGTGATGCTTTCATGAATAGATATAATCAAATCATTGATTTTAAAGGATTTGAGGCACGATCATGCTTGACCGTGAAGGGTATAGAGCCAATGTTGGCATTGTCCTCCTCAATAGCCGTAACGAGGTTTTCTGGGGAAAACGCGTTAGGCAGCATTCGTGGCAGTTCCCGCAGGGCGGGATTCAACATGGTGAAAGCCCTGAGCAGGCCATGTACCGCGAATTGCATGAGGAAGTGGGTTTATTGCCAGAACACGTCCAAATTGTTGGGCGAACTAGGGATTGGCTTC
>CAIMOW010000066.1 GCA_903843235.1 uncultured beta proteobacterium
TAGCCCAATGTAAAGCTGGAATAGTTGGATCTTTTCCTGCTTTAAACGCGCGACCACCAGAGTTATTAGACGAATGGCTGACGCAGATTACCTCTGAATTAACAGATTATCAAACTAAGAATCCAACACGCAAAGTTGGTCCTTTAGCCGTTAATCAAATCGTGCATATCTCCAATACCCGTCTTGAGCAAGATATGCGCACGTGTGTCAAACATCGAATTCCTATCTACATTACAAGTCTAAGGGCTCCGCTCAAAGAAATTATTGATGCAGTCCATAGCTACGGCGGCATTGTTCTGCATGATGTGATTAGTATTCGTCACGCACAAAAAGCGCTTGAGGCTGGTGTAGACGGATTGATTCTAGTCGCTGCTGGCGCTGGCGGTCATGCCGGTGGATTATCACCATTTGCCCTCGTTGGTGAGGTAAGGGCAATGTATCCAGGGCCGATTATTCTCTCGGGTGCAATTTCTACTGGCGACGCGGTCTTGGCATCATTAGCCATGGGGGCAGATTTCGCTTATATGGGTACGCGCTTTATTGCTAGTAAAGAAGCGCATGCTAGCGAACAATATAAAGAGGCAATTGTTTCTGCGCAGGCGGCTGATATCGTTTACACCGATCATTTCACGGGCATTCATGGGAACTACATCAAACAAAGTATCCTCAATGCCGGTTTAGATCCAAGTAATCTTCCCAAAGGCGATCCTCAAGCATTTGCAAAACTTTCTCAAGCCAGCAAAGATGGTTCTAGTGCTAAGGTTTGGAAAGATATTTGGGGGGCAGGTCAGGGGGTTGGTTTAATTGATGAAATACCAAGCGTAGCTCAAATTGTTGATCAACTGGAAGTGGAGTTTATCGCTGCTAAGCAAAGGCTGATAGGATAAAATTTAATAGGTAAACCAATATATTAAAGGGCAGTTGTCATCATGATGCTTTGGCTGCGCTCTCTGACTTTCTATTTTTTTCTATTTACGACAGTAACCATCTATGCATCAGTCATTGTGCTGGTGATACCCTTTACCAGCATTCATACCCGCTACAACATTGGGGTATATTGGTGCCGTCTTGCGCTCAGTGCTTTAACGCTACTGTGCGGAATCCGATTTCAAATTCAAGGTTGGGACAATATTCCTCGGGATCCCAGTAAGCCCTTAATTATTTTGGGTAAACATCAATCAGCATGGGAAACCATTGCCTATCCATCGATCTTTCCAAGACAACTTTGCTTCGTATTCAAAAGGGAGTTATTTTTTCTTCCATTTTTTGGATGGGCTTTGGCTTCACTCAAAATGATCCATATTAATCGCGGTGATCGTGATAATGCGCGTGCCAAGGTTGCTCTGCAGGGCGAAAAAACCTTGGCTAGGGGTGAATGGATAGTCATTTATCCAGAGGGCACGCGAACGCCAAGGGGGTCGTTTGAGTCGTATCGTAAGGGTGGACTGCGTTTGGCGATGAGTACTCATTGCGACATTCTTCCGGTTGCTCAAAATTCTGGAGCAATGTGGCCTAGAAATACCGTGCTCAAGCATCCTGGGATGATTACCGTATCCATTGGTCCCGTAATGACAGTAGCAGGTAAAACAGAAGATAAATTACAGGCAGAAGTTGAGTTGTGGATGGAGACTGAAATGCACCGACTTGATCCTGAAGCTTATATTCACTAGGCAAATAGGTTTGTAGTTCTCCTATGCATTTTTTTTACGGACGTATAGGGTTTTAGTGATTCTAGCGACTGTATCGCCGAGTTTGTCTTTTACGTCAACACTGAAATCTTTCAATACCTTTTCACCCGAACTAGCTGCATTCGCAAGAGAATCAATTTGCTCCTGAGTGATTTGGAATTCTGCGATGACCTTGCCTTTTCCTGGCTTAAGAAACTCGATTTTTCCAGCCTGATCCCAGAGCACATAATTTTGACCCAGATTTTCAGAAAACATGACCATGAAAAAAGGATCTGTCATGGCAAAGAGGCTACCACCAAAATGCACTCCGACGATATTGCGATTCAATAGTCCATGCCGCAGGCTTACTTTAGCGCTGCGGTAGTCCTTAGCAATCTTCTCTACCTTAATGCCTGCCCCCCAGAAGGGTGGCCATAAATTCATGCAATGACGAAGTAGCTTGGCGTTCATTTTTACCGTTGGTGTGAATCAATATCAGCATCATAAAGCCTTTCCTAGCCTACATTTCTTAGATTTTGTGCATAAAAACGACATAAATAAATTATTGTTCACAACTTCACAACTTCTGAAGTTTTGAAGTATAGTGATTACTTGAGAGGAGTGTTATGAAAAGACTGGTGCCAAAAACCCATCAAGCGATTGAGTGGGTAGGAAAGGGAATGACTGCTGCTCAGGCAGCGAGAAAGATGGAGATTTCGGAATCTAGTGTTTACGCAGCGCTCAGAAAATTTAAAGCAAAAGATTTGGGTTGTTGTCCAACTTGTGGTCAGAGGGTAAGGAAATAAAGATGAAAAAGAGAAAGACATTACTCGCAGGTATTTTTGTATCTGTGGCGGCATTTGCTTATGCCAACACAACAACGGATTCATCTGCACTGATGACTCAACAGTGCAAGATCTCAGCAGAGACAGTCGCAACTCTTAAAAATCTGCAGTACGGTAATACCGCTATTCGTCGTGATGTGGCAAGTTTGATTTCGGCAACGCTAAAGGTTCAGGACAATCGAGAAGTTGCTCAGAAAGCAATGAATCTGATGGTGGACGATAAAGCCAAAGATGCAAGTACTTTAGAAATGAAGTACTGCACTTAAGTCAGGCTAGCTTTCATAGATGATGGGTCACTCAAGACCTCAAGAGGTCTTGAGTGAGAGCTATTGGTAGCCCAGGGGTGCCCGACAAGAGGCTATTAATATTTTCCGTCCTTGATGATCTAAATCTGTTTTCTGCTGGGTCTTATTTTTTAAGTGTTGCTAAAAATTCTGCGATGACCTTGTTCTGAAATTCATTCCCCTCTTTGGTCGCGCCTGCGCCAAATAGGTGGCCCATTGGTAAGCGATCATTGATAGCAAGTACTTTGCGCCTGGAATCAGTTTGGCTGATGCTTTGGCATCTGCTTCGGGGTTGAGTAAGTCACCAGTACCAGCCAGGATGAGCGTTTTAGCTTTAATAGATTTGAGGGCGCCTGCTGTGTCGCCATTAAAGCCTTTGGCATGACCAACATCATGGCGGTCGTAAGCACGTGATTGCCAGTCCAGTCATTAGCATCCATGCGCTTCCAGCCACTGTCTTGTACCTTTTTGAGGTATTCCACTTCGGCTTCCGTTGTTGCATTTAGTTGATCTTGATAGGCAGGGGTTCTCATAATCACACCACTGAGCTATCCAGACCAAAGACGCATTCCTTGTTCAACGGGTTTATCGTACTTACCACCTTGATAACCTGGGTTAGTCATGATGCTTTGGCGCAACATCTCCAGTACGCCAGTCGTCCAAGCATGGGTTTTGTCCAAAGGAATAATGAGAATAATGGCTTGCATGGCATTGGGATAAGAAACTGCCCATTGCAGTGCTTGCATTCCACCCATCGAAGCACCCACAACGGTGACTAATTTTTTGATGACAAAGTGGTCGGCAATCAGGCGATGCTAACTGTTCACCATATCGCGCATATTGAACTCTGGAAAACTCACATTAGGCTGCGACTTGCTGTTGGAAGGTGAGGTAGTTAGCCTGTTACCAATGGCATCAGCGGAGATCACAAAGTATTTATCGGTATCAAGCGCTTTTCCGGGGCCAATCAGGTAGTCAATGCGATGGTGATTTCCGCCAATCGCAGTGACCATGAGGATGGCATTGCTCTTATCAGCGTTTAATATGGCTTGAGTTGTGTATGACAGATCAAAGTCTTTGATGGCCGAGCCATTTTCTAGGGCTAAATCACCTTCGGGATATATCTGATGAGTCGGTTCATTGGGTTTATGAGCCAATGCGTTAATAGAAATCGATGGCAGGGCAAGCAATAGCGCCGTCATAATGGTGCGATGCATTACTGTCTCCTTTTTATTATTCGATATTTATAACAGGAATTTTTAAATGGCTCTCCCATGTGAATGCCCTGATTGCGGTAATCCTCGGCCACTGATGCATGACTGCCAGCATTGCACCAGCAAGACCCTACCTGTATTGCTCACCGATACGATAGAGCTCAACCTAAAACGAGGTGGCCCCAGCGCTGAAGAGGCGCTGGACAGCTTGACTCACCATTTACGCCGTGCCAGTGAAGTAGGGGTGAAAGTGATTCTGCTCATCCATGGCTATGGATCGAGTGGTGAGGGTGGGCGTATTAAATGGGCGGTGCATGATGCCCTAGAACATAATTACTTCTCTGATCGTGTTGATGAGTTTTACTTTGGCGAGGATGTCGCTTATGCCAGTGATGCTTACCATGCGCTATTGAGAAGGCGCCCCAACTTAAAGAGCCATCTAAAGCTTTTTAAGGAGGGAAATGCTGGTATGACTGTTTTATTGTTGGGCGGGAGCTCATAATTGCTTAGAATGGTACATACGTTATTTTTTTAAAAGGTAATGCCATGACAACTAGAAAAGCAGCAGATACTGAACATCATGAAGCGGCCATTGATTCAGAGCAATTGGTCGGCGATTTCAAGGCCCTCATGGCTGATGCCGAGGCTTTGATTGCAGCGACCGCAGGACATGATGATGGCGTGATTGGTTCTATTCGCACAAAAGCGCTTGAAACACTCTCCAGTGCAAAAGAAAACTTCTCCAATGCGCAAGGTTCATTGACAGACAAAGCGAAAGTTGTTGCAGAGGGCGCTGATGAATTTGTGCATCGCAATCCCTGGGAGGCTGTGGGGGTTGCTGCGGGGTTGGGTTTGTTAATTGGCCTGTTCATACGTCGCCGCTAGGAAAATAATGTCACAAGAAAACTTACTTTCTTCACTCAAGAATTTATTTTCCACTGGCGCCTCAATTGCGCAGACGCGTCTTGAACTCATTTCTACTGATGTCCAAATTGCTAGAAGCAAATTCATCAGCTTATTGGTGATGATTGTTTTTGCTTTATTCTTTTTATTCTTCGGTTTGGTAATGCTGGCATTGTTAATTGTGATTTATAGCTGGGAAACCGATCGCATCTTGGCGCTCACTCTATTGACCGCTGGATTTTTATCGGTAGGTATTATTTTGGCTGCGGTCATTTTGCAATCTCTTAAAACCATGCCAAAGTTATTTGAAGCCACGATTGCTGAGTTGCAAAAAGACCGCAAGGAGCTCTCTAAGTAATGAGTAATAATCTCAAAACTTTAGAAAAGCGTCGTCATGAATTGCAGATGCGGGCGGCCAAGGAGCGGGAGGAACTCGCGACCCACTTTGAGCCTTGGGAAAAGCCACTATCGTGGGTTGATAAAGGGATTGACACTGTTAACTTCCTGAGAAATAACCCCGTTCTATGGAGTACTGCCTTTGCAGCACTAGCCCATTACAAGCCCAAGTTGGCTAGCAAAGCACTCGCTGTTGGTTGGGGAGCAATGAAACTCTTAAAGAGTGCCAAGAACATCATTTAAAGCTTTTCTAAGCGACTAGTAAGGTTTTGTTTGGAATACCATTTTGCTCGAGAATCGTTGAGCCATTTAAGCCGGCGATTTCCAATAAGGTGAGGGCGCCGCACACTTCAAAGCCAGCACTCTTGAGTAATTTATTCGCGGCAATCAAGGTGCCTCCAGTAGCCAATACATCATCGATTAATAAAACACGCGCACCTTTGGGTAAGGTGGACTGTTGAAGCTCTAAGGAGTCGCTGCCATATTCAAGACCATAGGCTTCTCGGTGACTGGCTAAAGGGAGTTTATTGGGCTTTCTAGCTAGTGCCAGCCCCTTGTGAGTATGGTGGGCCAAGGCAGATCCAAAGATAAAGCCACGCGACTCAATGCCTAAAATATGGGTGTAATCAAAAGTCTTAGCCAGATCGTCTAACTGGCGAATAGCCTCTTTAAAAGCAACTGGATTGGCCAAGAGGGGGGAGATATCCCTAAAAAGGATTCCGGGCTTAGGAAAGTCTGGGACTCCGGGTAGATAATCTAATAAATTCATTATTTGCAGACATGAAAACAGAATTACTCATTATTACCGCATTGGAGTCCGAGCTCAAGCGTGCAGCCTTGCCGCCAGGGGTGGAAATTGTCTATTCTGGAATTGGCAAGATTAATGCCACACTCACTACGCTTAAGGCGATACAGGAGTTACAGCCCAAAAGAATTGTGAACTTTGGCACTGCCGGCAAAGTCAATCCGCAACTCCATGGCTTATTGGAAATAGCTAGGGTAATTCAGCGCGACATGCAAACCGAACCTTTAGCCCCAAGAGGACAAACACCATTTTGTCTAAGACCATTTGAATACTTCTCCTTGAGCGGTGAACATGTCTGCGGCACCGGAGATAACTTTGTGACTGCGCGTGATCCTTGGTTGCAAGATCAAAAAGTGGATGTGGTGGATATGGAACTATTCGCTATTGCCACTGTTGCTCATCAACTGGAAATTCAATGGCAATCATTTAAATACATCACGGATGATGCCAATGAAGACTCCGGAAATGATTGGCAAGAAAAGGTGAATCATGGCCAGGTGCTTTTTTTAGAAAAACTCAATGATGTGATGAAGTTCTAATCAGGGTCAATATGAATTCTGAAAAGCCTTGGCTAAAAAACTACCCTGAGGGAGTGCCTCACGAGATTGACCTGTCTCATTATTCTTCATTAGTAGAGATCTTCGAAGAAGCGTTCAAGCGCTACCCCAATCGCATTTTTTTGGAGTCGATGGGGAAGATGCTCACTTACCGCGAGCTAGACTGTCTCTCAAGAGATTTTGCTGTCTATCTTCAAACCGTGGGTTTAGAACCGGGTTCACGAGTTGCCATTATGTTGCCCAATGTCACGGAATACTTGGTGTCAATGCTGGGAACATTGCGTGCAGGTTTTGTGGTGGTCAATGTCAATTCTTTGTACGCACCAAGAGAGCTTGAGCATCAACTCAAAGATAGCGGGGCAGCAGTTCTGGTGATTTTGGAAAACTTCTGCCACACATACGAGCAGATTGCAGATCAGGTGCCTCTAAAAAAAGTGATTGTGAGTAGTCTTGGCGAGCTTCTCGGCATCAAGGGGCTCGTAATCAACTTTGTGGCACGCAATATTAAAAAGCTCGTACCTCCATGGGATTTCCCATGTATCCGATTTAATGAGGCTTTAAAGTTTGGTAAAGAGCGCACTTTTTCCAAGCCCATTATTGGCCTTGGCGATGTTGCCTTCTTGCAATATACCGGCGGTACTACCGGAATCTCTAAGGGCGCCATACTGCTTCATAAAAACATCCTCGCGAATGTCATTCAAATTGAGACTTGGCTAGAGCCAGGGCTTAAAGATGCCAGAGTTGAGCAGTTGGCATTCTTATGTGCATTGCCGCTGACCCATATTTTTGGGTTAACGACTTGTGCTTTATTGGGTATGCGCAAAGGGGGCTTGTTAATTCTGGTAGCGAACCCAAGAGACATTTCTGGGTTTATCAAGATACTCATGAAGCATCCCAATATCAATATATTCCCAGGAGTCAATACCTTATTTCATGCCTTAATTCACCGAGCTGAATTCTTAAAGGTCAATCTACCGAATTTGTTGGTTACCATCGGTGGTGGGATGGCCGTGCAAAAGAATACCGCAGATCTATGGCAAAAACTAACCGGTATACCGATTGCTCAGGGTTATGGCTTATCTGAAACTTCACCAGTGGTTTTCGTCAATACGCCCTTAGTGAATAGTTTTAACGGCTCTATCGGTATGCCCCTTCCCAGTACGGATGTCATCATTTTGGATGATGATGGTGTGAAGTTGCCAAATGGTACTCCGGGGGAGATTTGCATTAAAGGCCCCCAAGTCATGGCGGGCTACTGGAATCAAGCAGAGGAAACAAAATGCTCTATGACTACAGATGGCTTTTTTAAGTCTGGCGACATAGGCATCATGGACGATGAGGGCTTTGTCACCATTATCGATCGCAAAAAGGACATGATTGTTGTTGGAGGTTTCAAAGTATTTCCTAACGAAGTCGAGGAAGTCATTTCACAGATACCGGGAGTGCAAGAGTGTGCTGTTATTGGGGTTCCTCACCGAAAGCTAGGGGAGATCGTAATGGCTTATATCGTCAAAGACGACAAACATCTAACAGAAGCGCAAGTGATTCAGTTTTGCAAAGAGCAAATGACTAGTTACAAGCGCCCAAGAAAAATTATCTTTGTCCATGATTTTCCTAAATCCAATATCGGCAAGATCTTGCGCCGCGAACTCAGAACCCTA
>CAIMOW010000067.1 GCA_903843235.1 uncultured beta proteobacterium
ATATAAGGTCTAGCAAGAGTATTTGGTGCCCAGGAAGGGACTCGAACCCCCACAACCTTACGATCGCCAGCACCTGAAGCTGGTGCGTCTACCAATTTCGCCACCTGGGCATGCCACTATTATAGAGGGATGGGTGAATTGTTGACTTTTCAAACCCAAATGGCTTTTCCCTTCAGACTTGATGGTTTGATACAGTGGGCTTATTCATAACAAAAATAGATATCAATAGATATAAACACAGGGCAAGTATTGCCGAAGGAATTAAATGCGTAAAGCAAAAGACTTGGTGCCTCGCGAGGCTGACCGTTTAGGTACAGTTCAAGGACACCGAGATGGATTTGGATTTGTTATTCCGGACGATGGTGGTGAAGATATTTTTCTTTCGGAAAAGGAAATGTCACGTGTCATGCATGGCGACAGGGTTAATGTACGGGTATTAGGAACCGATCGACGCGGTCGTCCAGAGGGGCAGATTGTTGAGGTCGCTCTACATGTGAACAAAGTAGTGATTGGCCGTCTCTTAAATGAGAACGGTGTATTAATCGTTGCGCCAGAAGATATGCGGATCGGCCACGATATTTTGATACCGCCAAAAGCACACGGTAATGCTAAGTTAGGCCAAGTAGTTAGTGTCGAGATCATTGACTATCCCGATAGCTATCGACAAGCAGTCGGTAGAGTTGTAGAGGTATTGGGTGAGATTGATGACCCAGGTATGGAAATTGAGATTGCTGTACGTAAGTATGGCGTTCCTCATGAATTCTCAGCCGCTGCGATGAAAGAAGCTGCCGCGCTTCCAGATACTGTGCAACAACCCGACCTTGAAGGTCGGGTTGATTTGCGCGATATATCGCTTGTCACCATTGACGGCGCAGATGCGCGTGACTTTGATGACGCTATCTATTGTGAGCCAGTGATGTATGGCAAAACAAAAGCATGGCGCTTAATTGTTGCAATTGCTGACGTTTCTCATTATGTGAAGCCAGGCCATCCACTGGATGACGAAGGCTTATTACGTGCAACATCGGTGTATTTTCCAAGACGGGTGATTCCAATGCTGCCCGAGAAGATCTCTAATGGTCTTTGTTCGCTGAACCCCGGCGTAGATCGCTTATGTATGGTCTGTGACTCCGTTGTCGACAATAACGGTATTGTTTTGGCTTATCAGTTTTACCCAGCAGTCATGCATTCTGCTCAGCGCTTTACTTATGACACGGTCTGGGAGATTCTGTCGAATAGCAAAGGCCCTGAAGCTGCGCGCTTTGCTGAGTTCAGGCCTTTATTGGGCAATCTCTATTCTCTGTACAACATTTTGCTTGAGGCGCGTCATAAGCGTGGCGCTATCGAGTTTGAAACGACTGAGACGCAGATTATTAGTAATGAGCTTGGAAAAATTCTGAGAATTGAGCCACGACTACGTAATGACGCCCATCGCTTGATTGAAGAGTGCATGTTGACGGCTAACGTTTGTGCGGCTGATTTTATTGATAAGAATAAGCATCTCAGTCTTTATCGTGTTCATGGTGAACCATCTGAAGAGAAGTTGGTGACTTTGCGCCAGGTATTACGTACATCTGGCTTATCTCTAGACGGTGGCGAGAAACCCAAACCAAAAGATTACGCAAAACTCATGCGTGAAATCAAAGACCGACCTGATGCCAATATGCTGCAATCCGTGGTCCTGCGCTCTATGCAGCAAGCAATGTATCAGCCAGATAATGAAGGCCATTTCGGTTTGGCTTATCCAGCATATTCTCATTTCACTAGCCCGATCCGTCGCTATCCAGACTTGCTCACGCATCGCGTCATTAAATCGATCCTAGCAAAGAAGCCTTATGTGCCCGTGTTACCCCCAATGGTGCCGCTCAACCTCACTTTGCCACGCAAAGGCAAGGGTAGAGAGAATGCAGTTAATGCCAAGAAATCCCATAGCGATGGAAAAGATGCAGCAGCTAAAGGCACTAGATTGCCTAAAGGTGCCAACGCGGCTTTACCTATTTGGGGGCAATTAGGTGTTCACTGCTCATCTAACGAACGACGTGCCGATGAAGCATCCCGCGATGTTGAGGCTTGGTTAAAGTGTTACTACATGCGTGATCATTTGGGTCAAGAGTATGCGGGTGCTGTTACTGGTGTCGCTAACTTTGGTCTATTCATTCAGTTGGAGAATCTCTTTGTTGAAGGTATGGTGCACGTTACCGAACTCGGCGGAGACTATTTCCAATACGACGAGGCACGCCAAGAGTTGCGCGGCGAAAGAACGGGTATTCGTTACCGCTTAGGCGACCGAGTACATGTGTTGGTTAGTCGCGTTGATTTAGATGCCCGCAAAATCGAATTTAGTCTTGTTAAGGCAACTGGTGCTGAGGGTGGTGGATCTAGGCGCCAATTAATTTTGGCCAGTGATACAGGTCGACCCAATAAGACTGCCGCTTCCAAGAAGAGTCGACCATCAAGCAAGACGCCTACTAAACATGGTGGCGTCAATGTGAATGCAGCAAAGTCTGCAGGCAATTTAGGAGCCTCTCAGTCAAAGAGTAAAGCAAGCCGCAAAGGTGCAAAACCTGGTGGAAAACCAACTAATCCTGGCAGATCTTTAGGTAAGCCCGCGGGCAGTAAACCGCCAGTACGTAGTGCTAAAGCTAAGCGCAAGTAATCAATGCAGGAAACAAACTGGCAATGAAAGTTGCTGAAAGTAAGTAAAACAGAATGAAACAAATATTAGTAGGTTTTCATGCAGTACAAGCTAGGCTTCGAGTAGATCCAGCAAGTTTGAAGTCGGTGTATTTTGATTCTGGTCGTCGCGACCGCCGTATGGGTGATTTTCTGAAGCAAGCCGAAGAAGTATTGGGCGAGCGCTTGCATGCTGCTGATGCAGAAAGGCTACATAAGCTGACCGGCCATGATCGTCATCAAGGCGTTGTTGCATTGGCTGAAAAAATGACTGTATCTCGTACTATTACTGAAGTTATTGAGGATGTCCAGGGCACTCAGGAAAAACCATTGTTCTTGGTGCTCGATGGTATCACCGACCCCCATAACTTTGGCGCCTGTTTGCGTGTTGCTGACGGTGCAGGCGTCGATGCGGTAGTGATTCCAAAAGATCGATCAGCCTCAATTAACACAACTGTGAGCAAAGTATCTAGCGGTGCGTCTGAGGTGATTCCAGTGCTAACGGTTACCAATCTGGTTCGGAGCATGCGCGAAATGCAAGAGGCTGGTATTTGGTTAATTGGCACCGATGATGAAGCTACTAAATCAATATATGACATTGACCTCACTGGCCCTATCGCTATTGTGATGGGTGCTGAGGGCGAAGGCATGCGTCGCCTGACGCGCGAGACTTGCGATGAGTTGGTTCGCATTCCCATGAAGGGCGTAGTCGAAAGTTTGAATGTCTCGGTTGCGAGTGGCGTATGCTTGTATGAGGCCTTAAGACAGCGCTTGCATAAGGCCGCAAAGTAGTCCTTCGTTGTTATAAGAGTAAGGGGGTTATATGAAATGCAATCTTGGACATACTGATCGTGTGCTACGCATGACCGTTGGCGTTACTTTGATGGGTCTTGCTGGCTACGGAATTGTAGGTGCCTGGGGCTGGATTGGCATTATTCCGCTTGTCACTGGAATGATAGGTAATTGCCCTGCATACAACCTACTCGGCATTAATACTGCTAAAAAGTAGTTTTACAGTACTTTACAAACCTTTATTGGCAGGCTTAGCTTGCCAATAATGTCTCTAGCTTTTCTGTATCGATGCAGAAATTGCGTATGCCTTCAGCAAGCTTCTCTGTTGCCATTGCATCATTATTCAGTTGCAGGCGGAAGTTGGATTCATCGAGCTTGAGTTCAGTAATATTTTCATCAGCTAAGGCCTTTGTGGCATTGCTTGGGTTAAGCTTTTGCTGAACTACTGTGCTGTTAGCCTGTAGCTCAGCGAGTAGCTCTGGGCTGATCGTGAGTAAGTCACAACCGGCCAATTCAAGAATCTGGCTAGTGTTTCTAAAGCTAGCACCCATAATCTCGGTTTGAATATCAAAGTGCCTATAGTAATGAAAGATGCGCTTAACTGAAGTCACACCGGGATCATTGGGGCCACCATGATTGACATCACTCCAATGGCTAGCAAGCTTGGCTTTATACCAATCGGTAATACGTCCCACAAATGGCGAAATCAGTTTTGCATTAGCGGCCCCACAGGCTGCAGCTTGGACTAAAGAGAAGAGTAAGGTCATATTGCAATGAATGCCTTCAGCCTCAAGTTCTTTTGCCGCTGCAATTCCTTCCCAGGTGCCTGCAAGTTTGATTAACACCCGTTTACGATCGATCCCATGTGATTCATATAACTCAATGAGGTGTCTTGCTTTAGCAGCAGTTGCTTTAGTGTTGAATGAAAGGCGAGCATCAACCTCGGTCGAAACTCGGCCAGGAACAATCTTGAGGATCTCCAATCCAAAAGCGACCAAGATGTAATCCACTAGCTCGGCAGAGCTCTTACCGGGATGGGCTTGCTTAACCGAGGCAACTAGAGCTTGATAGTTGCTCTGTTGAGCCGCTTTTAAGATGAGGGATGGGTTGGTGGTAGCGTCTTGCGGCTGAAATTCTTGCATACGCTCAAAATCACCCGTATCCGCCACTACGGTGGTGAAAGTCTTAAGTTGGCTAAGTGCTGAAGTGCTGGTCATGGGGAAATGGAACGCTCTTTGTTAGGATTAACTCTGAATATCATATGATAGATGGGATAACTCATCTCGCTCCACAATCTACAAAGGTATTTGCTACATCATGAACCAGGATCAATTAAAACAAATGGTGGGAGAGGCGGCTCGTGATGAGGTGCTTAAGCTCGCCCCCGGTCAAGTTCTGGGTATTGGGACCGGCTCAACAGCTAACTGTTTTATTGATGCTTTGGCGCCCCACAAAGATCATTTTTCAGGCACGGTCTCTAGCTCTAATTTTACGACTGAGCGTTTACTAAAGCATGGATTTAAGGTCCTCAATCCAAATGATGTAGCTGGCTTACCTGCGTATGTTGATGGCGCCGATGAAATTGATCCCGCCGGACACATGATTAAGGGTGGCGGTGGAGCCTTAACCCGTGAAAAGATCATTGCCTCAATGGCCAACCAATTTATTTGTATTTGTGATTCCTCGAAGCAAGTTCCTGTTTTAGGTCACTTTGCCTTGCCAGTCGAAATTATTCCTTTGGCCCAAGGCGTTGTTACCAGGGAGCTTGAGAAATTTGGTGGTAGGGTTTCATTGAGATTGGCAAAAGCTGCACAGGAGCCCTTTGTCACAGATAACGGCGCTTGGATTTTGGATGTTGCCGGCTTAAAGATCTCAGACCCGAAAAGCATGGAGTCTCAAATAAATCAAATTGCGGGCGTCATCACCGTTGGTCTATTTGCCAAAGAGAAAGCAAATATTTTATTGGTGAGTAATGTTGCCGGTGTTGAGCGGGTTATTTTTTAAATAAAAAACCCGACGGGGGAATTGATCTCCCATCGGGTCTGTTTGCCATGCTGAACATGGCGCAGACAATCGGAAGTTAATTTGTTCCGATGCCTATAAGCGCATAGATGCACTTATCAGAAGTGGCTTTCGCCAATGTGGAGAAACACTATATCTGTTAAACCACAATTCAATCCTATGCTTCCGAATTCTTTAAGTCAACAAGTCCTGAAAATATATTTTCAGAATGTGTTGCAAGCATTGCGTTAGATCAATTGTTGGGGTACAGCACTCACTCTGCAGTCGGAACGTAACCTTGTGCAGTGTCAGCACCACCCTCGAAGAAATGTTTTTCAACTTGCTTCAGTAGATACTGGCGCGCACGCGGGTCGGCCATATTTAAGCGATTCTCATTGATTAGCATGGTTTGCTGCTTAAGCCACGCTGCCCATGCCTCTTTGGAAACTTGATTCCAAATCTTTTTACCCAAATCACCTGGAAGTGGGGCGAAATCTAAACCTTCAGCCTCTTTATTGAGCTTAATACATTGAACCATGCGTGCCATCTGTAATGCCTTTCTAAATACTGATTATCTATTGGTGAGGCTAATGAATTCTGAATGTGATCTTATAGATCTTTGGTTAAGACCATGGATTTGCGATCCCAGTTGTAGATTTGTTTTCTTTCTTCTGGCAAATCATCAACACTAGCACTCTTAAAACCGCGCTTTAAGAACCAGTGTTCAGTTCTTGTAGTCAGAACAAACAAGCGCTTGATGCCTTCTTGTTTTGCTCTCATTTCGATACGTTTTAACAGACGTTCACCATCGCCAGATCCTTGTACATCTGGATCAACCGCTAAACAGGCAAGTTCCCCAACACCGTTAGGGAAAGGGAAGAGGGCGGCGCAACCGAACAGAACACGGTCATGCTCAATTACTGAAAACCGTTGAATATCACGTTCGATGACATCTTGTCCGCGAGCAGCCAAAATGCCTTCTTCTTCAAGAGGCATGGTGAGTTGTAAAATACCACCCACATCATCTTGGTTGGCTTCACGTAAGTTTTCAATATCTGAAGATGCCAACATCATCCCAATGCCATCGTGGGTAAATAACTCTTCCAGTAAGGCGCCATCTTGATTACATGGCAGGAAGTGAACACGGCTTACACCAGCGCGTATTGCTCTGCCGGAGATGTTGAGTAAACTCTTCATACCCAAGTCGAGCTCTTGATGATGTTGCCCTACGTATTCCTGAAGCTGCGGCATGGAAAGTTCAGTGACGTAATTACCTTCTTCATCTTTTAATCCAGCATGCGGACTTAAGAAAATCAATTTGTCCGCCTTCAGTGCGGCAGCAGTAGAAGCGGCAACATCTTCGAATGCTAAGTTAAATGCTTGGCCTGTTGGAGAAAATCCGAGTGGCGAGAGCAACACAATTTTGTTGCTATCAAGAGAAAGTTTGATCGAGGTCGAATCTACTTTACGCACGAGACCAGTATGAATGTAGTCGATGCCTTCAACCACACCAACTGGCATCGCAGTAATAAAGTTACCGGAGATCACAGAGATGCGTGATCCTGCCATCGGGGTATTCGGTAAGCCACGACTAAATGCCGCTTCAATATCGAGACGCAATTCGCCGGCAGCCTCTTTAACGCACTCAAGCGCGGCCGCATCGGTAATCCGATAGGCGTGTAGGGCGCTTTTGCCAAACTTGCTTTTAATCTTTCTGAGCATGAGCTGCTCTTCAATCTGTGGACGAATGCCATGTACAAGCACAATTCTCATTCCCATCGCGTGGAGCATGGCGATATCTTCAATCAGGTTCTCAAGTCCAATTTCTTGTACCAATTCACCCGCAAAGGCAATGACAAAGGTCTTTTCGCGAAAGCTGTGAATGTATGGTGCGACGTCGCGCAGCCAGCCTACGAAAGGAAAGTTTGAGCTTAATTCTTCGCTGCTTTGAGCGGTGTTTGGTGCATTTGTTGGCATAGTGAGAAAATTATAGGGTGCATGAGCCTATAAACCAACAAAAACCCCTAGAGAGCGCCAAGCCTGTGCCTGCTTCCAACACCTCGCGCAAGCTCGAGATCTGCTTTCCGGAGGAGTTGCCAGTCTCTGGACAGCGTCAAATTATTAAGAATGCCCTGCAGTCGCATCAGGTGGTGATTGTTTGCGGCGAGACTGGATCAGGCAAGACTACTCAGCTACCAAAGATCTGTCTTGATATGGGGCGAGGAACCATGAATGGTGGCAAGCTCATAGGGCACACTCAGCCTCGTCGTATTGCTGCGACCGCTACCGCCAAGCGGATTGCTCAAGAGCTGGGAACGCCTATGGGTCAGGATGTTGGCTACCAAGTGCGCTTCTCCGACAAGACAGGTCCGAGTGCCTCCATTAAATTGATGACTGACGGCATCTTGTTGGCACAGACCCAAAAAGACCCTGAGTTGCGCGCCTATGACACGCTCATCATTGATGAAGCACATGAACGGAGTCTGAATATTGACTTTCTCTTGGGTTATCTCAGGCGCCTGCTTCCAAAGCGCCCAGATCTCAAGCTCATCATCACCTCAGCCACCATCGATGCACAGCGATTTGCTGAGCACTTTGCGATCAATGGCAGGATTGCGCCCGTTATTGAGGTTAGCGGAAGGTTATTCCCAGTTGAGCAGCGCTATGTGCCTTTAGAGTCTGACGCCAAACCGGATGGCAAAAAAGAATCGAAAGAAGCTCAAGACATCTCCGATGCAGTGGCTGAGGCGATTACTAACGTATGGCGCGAGGGCGCATCTGGTTCAGGTGATGTGCTGGTTTTCTTGCCTGGTGAGCGAGAGATACGAGATTGCGCTGAAGTGTTACGCAAAGACCATGTGCTGGCACAACGTTTTCATCCAGAAGTCTTAAGTTTATTTGCACGTCAGTCGATCACTGAACAGGAGAGGGTATTTAGTCCTGGCAATGGTCGCCGTATCATTTTAACGACGAACGTAGCCGAGACCTCGTTAACCGTTCCCAACATTCGTTATGTCATTGATAGTGGCTTAGCTAGGGTCAAGCGTTATTCCTATCGCAATAAGGTTGAACAACTTCAAGTTGAACCAATATCTCAAGCTGCCGCCAATCAAAGAGCAGGTCGTTGCGGACGTGTTTCAGATGGTATTTGCATTCGACTATACAGCGAGCTAGATTATCTAGGTCGACCTAAATTTACTGATCCAGAAATCTTGCGCAGTTCATTAGCTGCAGTCTTGCTGCGCATGAGCGCTTTGCGCCTACCTAAGATTGCAGAATTTCCCTTCATTGATAAGCCATTGGGTAGAGCGATTGCAGATGGCGTCCAGCTATTGGATGAGTTGGGTGCCATTGAATATGATGAGTCGCAAGACCCTGAAGGAAAAGACCTTAACAATATTTTTAGACTGACTGCGATCGGTAAGCAACTCGCTGACCTACCGCTAGATCCTCGGATTGGCAGAATATTGTTAGCAGCAAAAGATCAAAACGCATTGCGAGAAGTAACGATCATTGCATCTGCCCTCGCAACGCAAGATCCTCGCGAGAGACCTCTTGAGCAAGCCGCTGCAGCTGATCAAGCGCATTTACAGTTTGCAGATGAGCGTTCTGAGTTTCTCAGTTTTGTGAAACTCTGGAATTGGTATCAAGATGCCTTGCAAAATAAACATAGCAACCGCCAATTAGAAACCCTCTGTAGAGGTAAATTTTTGTCACCGCGTCGCTTACGAGAATGGCGCGACGTACATGGCCAATTGCATACCATGCTCGGTGAAAAGGCCTGGAAGGAAAATGGCCTCGCTGCAACTTATGAACAAGTTCACTTGTCACTCCTAACAGGCTTACTGGGTTATGTTGCGAAAAAAGAAGAAGATGAAAAATCGCAAGAGCGCGGCAGTAAAACTGGTGGATATATCGGCGCGAGAGGGATACGCCCATTTATTTGGCCTGGCTCAACGATTGGTAAAAAAGCTGGTGCGTGGATTTTGGCGGGCGAGTTGCAAGAGACTAATCGCATGTACGCACGCACGATTGCCAAGATTGAGCCGCAGTGGGTTGAGCGTGTAGCTGCTCATCGCCTGATCAAGTCTTTAAGTGATCCATTTTGGGATAACCGCCAAGGCGAAGTAATGGCCTTTGAGCGTGGCACCTTGTACGGATTACTGATTTATCACGGCAGGCGAGTACGGTATGAGCCTCATGATGCTGTGATGGCGCGCGAACTGTTCATACGCCAAGCGCTTGTTCAAGAGGAAATGTTTGGTCGGATGGACTCCCCAGGACTTGAGCGTGAGACCGAGGTAGACGCTAAGAAAAAATATCCAGACTGTTTTGGGTTCTTTTGGCACAACCGCAGACTTATCAAAGAAATTGAGGCCTTAGAGCATCGTTCACGTAGACCAGATGTATTGGTCGATGATGAATTGCTCTTTGCTTTTTATGACTCACGCATACCGATAGATGTCTTCAGCAGAGAAGGCATGAAGGTGTGGTTGAAAAAGCCGGATCTAGGCGGTGACAAACCGGATACTCAACTTCGCTTGGCAAAAGCCGATTTGATGCGCCATGAAGCAGCTGGAATTACGGTAGATCGTTATCCTAAAAAGATGGTGGTAGGCGGTACAGAATTGGGTATGACTTATCACTTTGAACCTGGCAGCCCCAAAGATGGTGTAACGCTAGTGGTGCCACTCACGCTGTTAAATCAAGTTGATGGTCGCCGTTCTGAATGGCTAGTGCCCGGTATGTGCGAAGAAAAAACCTTGTTATTACTAAAGTCCTTACCTCAGAAACTGCGTCGCCACTGCGTTCCTTTGCCGGAGTATGCTAAGTCCTTTTTGGAGCGCATGCTTGAAGAAAAGCGCTTTGGTGTGGGAGATTATTTAGATAGCTTGATAGCTGATATTCGCAAAGAGAAAGGTTTGGAGATCAAGCGCACTGACTTCAGGCCTGAAGTGCTGCCGGTCCATTCATCAATGAACTATCGCCTGATTGATGAGCATGGTCGCCAATTAGATGTGGAGCGTAATTTATCTCGCTTGCGCGCTGAATATGGTGAGACGGCTAGAAGTGCATTTCAGGCAATTGCTCAAGAGGCCGCGCAGCTCGAGCTTGGAGTTGAGGTAAAGCCAGCAACAGCGCTAGGGAAAATATCCGATGGAGACGTCGCTCGTAAAGTAGAGCAGGGCGGCTATAAGTCTTGGGAGTTTGGCGAGTTACCAGAAACCCTGGAGATTCAAAAAGGCAATCGAACCTTGTTTGGATATCCTGCGCTTGTCGATCGTGCTGATACATGCGACTTAGAAGTTTTTGATGACTTGGTAGAAGCCAGAAAGCAACACTGGCAAGGAGTACGCCGTCTTTTCTCAATATCGAATAAAGTTACTCTTAAGGCATTGCAAAAGCAATTACCAGGCATTCGTGAATTGGGCCTCTTATTTATTAATGTGGGGTCAGTCGATAGCTTGATAGAGCAGATTCTGAATTTAGCGGTCGAGAGAGCCTTTTTAATGGACCCGTTACCAACTAGCGCAAGC
>CAIMOW010000068.1 GCA_903843235.1 uncultured beta proteobacterium
ATGGGTGTCACCTTCAAAGTAAAGAACAGTATCAACAATATGCTCGAGAACTCGTGGTCCAGCGAGGTGGCCATCCTTGGTGACATGGCCCACCATCAATACGCAAATGCCGCTGGACTTAGCAGCCCTCGTTAATTGAGCAGCACACTCCCTTACCTGTGCAACCGAACCAGGCGCAGAACTGAGCACCTCTGAATATAAAGTCTGAATAGAATCGACTACCAAGACCTGAGGCTTGACCGTATCCATGATGGCTAGTAATTTTTCTAACTGGATTTCAGCAAGAACTTCAAGCTGAGGAGCATCAAGAGCAATTCGTTTAGCTCGGAGCGCAATCTGCGCAGCAGACTCTTCACCACTGCTATAGAGCACGTCCATACCAGCTGCACTCATCTCGGCACAGGCCTGCAATAACAAGGTTGATTTACCAATCCCTGGATCGCCGCCTAATAAAACAACTCCACCGGGAACTAAGCCGCCACCAAGCACTCGATCAAACTCTTCAACGCCAGTACTAAATCTTGGCAAATCTTCTGCAGTAATCGCAGAAAGTTTTTGTCTGGGCAGTGATTGAGCTAATCCCTGAAAGCGAGAATTGGAACTCACCTCTGGCAAGCCCTCCTCAAGGGTATTCCATGCCTGACATGATGGGCATTGCCCTTGCCACTTGGCAGATGTACCACCACATGACTGACAGATATAAACAGTTTTAACCTTAGCCAAAGTATTGCCCTTTTGTATTGCTGCTTGATATCAGTCGAGGTTAATCGAGCTGTGTGCCTGCTTTATTTTCTTGTGCGCGCTTAGGTGCATCCTGACGGCGCTTCTCTCTATCGGCTGCACGAGTTGCTGCATCCTTTTGCTTTTCGTCATACTCGCGTTGATTAGCAGTGCGCTCAGCAGCCTTTTCTGGGGCTGAACGCTCGGCAGCTCGCTTGGCATCGCGCTGATCCTTAAGACTCTCACGCAATTTACGCTGAGACTCATGCAACTCAACTTCTTGCGCCCTAATAGGATCAATCTCTTTACGGTAATCAGCCCTAGCGCTTCCTAAACAGTAATTAACCCAATAGTTTTTATAGCAGTCAGATGAAGCCTTTTCCCAGCGATATTTTGCCCAGTCGCGCTGGACCTCGAGCTCATTCTCAATCTTATCCAGTTGCTCCAGTTGATCCTCTTCAGCGGGAGTGGCTAAAGCAACTCCGCTTAACGAGCAGACAAGCAGAATTATCCCAATGAATATTTTTGAACGGAGGGAGTTGACACTTCTCAAATCTCTACTTTCGCACCTAACTCAACTAAGCGGTTGGCTGGAATCTTAAAGAAGTCCGATTGACGACCAGCGTTTTGATACATCCAGCAGAAGAGGCGTTCACGCCACATAGCCATCCCTGGAAGTTCCGTAGAAACAATTGTGTCACGTGATAAAAAGAATGAGGTACTCATTAAGTCGAACTTAAGGCCTGAGGATTTTTCAATCAACTCAATAATCATACCCATATCTGGCGTTTCATTAAAGCCATAAACGGCACGGACGACATAGATATTATTCCCAAGGTCTCGCAGCGTAATACGCTCTTCATCTTTCACGTATGGCACATCCCAAATGCTAACCTTCAAGAAAAATACGCGCTCATGAAGAACGTGGTTGTGCTTTAAATTATGCAAAAAAGAAACTGGTAAATAATCAACGTGCGCAGTCAAGAAAATAGCAGTACCCTCTACACGATGCGGAGGATTCATCATCAAGACGTCGATAAAACCTTTGAGCTCAATGCCCTCTTCAACTGCACGCCGGCGTAATAATTGGCGGCCTTGGTACCAAGTGATCAGGAGCAAGAAGCAAGCGGCACCCAACAATAATGGGAACCAGCCGCCCTCCATAATTTTGAGTAAGTTGGCAGTTAAAAATGCGAAGTCAACAATCAAGAATGCGCCGATAACCAACGTCACTAATAAAGTATTCCAACGCCATACAACTCGCATCACAATTGCTGCCAAGAATGTGGTCACGATCATCGTAGTTGTCACGGCTATGCCGTAGGCAGCAGCCAAATTTTCTGATTTCTTAAACGCCAGAACTACAGCAACGACCAAGATTAATAAAGTCCAATTAACCAAAGGCATGTAAATCTGGCCAATCTCACGATCAGAGGTATGACGCACCTTCATGCGCGGAACAAAGCCAAGAAGGATGGCCTGACTCGTCATTGAGAAAGCGCCCGAGATGACCGCCTGAGAGGCAATCACCGTAGCAAGTGTGGCAAGAATCACCAGAGGAAATACAAAACCTTCAGGAACCATTAAGAAGAATGGGTTAGTAATGGCCTCGGGATGACTAAGGAACATCGCGCCTTGACCAAAATAATTGAGAATCAAGCAAGGCATGACGATGAAGAACCAGCCCATCCGGATTGGTCTAGCACCGAAATGTCCCATATCAGCGTACAAAGCCTCAGCACCCGTCAAGACAAGAAATACAGCACCAAGCACAATAAAACCTTGGAATGCATGCTCATCCATAAAATGAATGGCGTACATTGGATTGATAGCTTCAAATATTGCCGGGTTCTGTACTACTTGGTGCAAGCCCATTAGCCCGATCACAGCAAACCAAACCAGCATGACTGGTCCGAATAATTTTCCAACAACATCAGTACCTGTTTTTTGAATAAAGAACAGCACAACCAAGATAAAGATGGTTACTGGTATGACGTAACGAGTGAAATCTGGTGAAATCACTTCCATACCTTCTACAGCTGATAGCACTGAAATAGCTGGAGTAATAATGGCATCACCATAAAACATACAGGCTCCAAAAACTCCCGCCATGATTATTAACAATGATCGTTTAGAACCTGCTGGAGCGGTACGTAGGGCCAAAGCCATGAGAGCCAAAATGCCGCCCTCACCATGGTTATTGGCACGCATTACAAACAAAACATACTTCAGAGAAACTACGATTGCGAAAGCCCAGAAAACCATGGAGATAACGCCATAGACAGCATCTGTTGAGAATGGAATACCATGCTCAGGACTAAAGCACTCTTTCAAAGCATACAGGGGACTCGTCCCAATATCGCCAAACACAACCCCAATAGCAGCGAGCATCAAAGTAAAAGATGCACCTTTTCGATGACCGGGATCTTGTCGAGAAATCTCCACAGGTCTTAGTAGTGAAGAATCTGAATATTCTGGGTTACTAACTGACATCAATAAGCCTTGTATACCTGTTGCGTGGCAATATGTTACTCCTTATGCAAGCTGTCTGAGAGCTCGAATTATCTCTAAAAAACGCTTTATTTATGCACCAATTGAAGGTAAACCTCGACAGAGAGATCCTAAAAATGGTAGAATGTTAGCTTCAGACGCGGGGTGGAGCAGTCTGGCAGCTCGTCGGGCTCATAACCCGAAGGTCGTAGGTTCAAATCCTGCCCCCGCAACCAAATTTAAAACCTTCTAATTCATTGAGTTAGAAGGTTTTTTACTTTGAAACTCAAGAATTTAGATCATTCAGCCATGCGAGGCTAAAAAGTAAGCGCTGGCGTTACTGGGGTATACGGATCCACTGACTGGGTCTCCAGCACTTCAGCCTCTTCCTCCCCTAGGGGTTGTTGATAGAGTTTTGAGCTCCTTAACTCTTGCGGCATTTGTGTTTGTCCATCAACCTCATTCACAGAAACTACTGGCGCAATAGGCTGAGAATTAAATTGCTGCAATTGCTCCTTGGTATAAGGAGAGTAAGTAGTAGGTTGAGCTAAGACATTGATGGGGTTTAAATACAAATAGCCTACAGCCAAGTAAAAACCGAATCGTTTTAAACCAATCATTAGCTCGTTTCCATTATTTTATAAAGATTAAGCTTTAAGAGCTAAGTTAAGGATTGGCTTACCAGCCAGTAATACTGACCAGCGAGGTAATACTTGCATGGCATTGCGCCACACAGCAACTGCAAACTCATCGCTACTGATACCACGAATTTGTGCCAATACATTGGCAATTCGGGGTAAGAATGCAGGCTCGTTAAACGCAATGCCCTCTTCACACAACCACGCTGGCGGTATATCAGGTGCATCCGTCTCGGTAACGATGCTGTCTATCGGTAATTCTTTTAACAGTCGACGAATCTGCAAAGCGCGCTCAAAAGTTGCAGCGCCACCAAAACCCAATTTAAATCCAAGCTCGATAAATTGTTCCGCCTGCTGAAAGCTGCCATTGAATGCATGAGCCACTCCAGTAGGAATCTTTCTACACCGTAACGCTTTCAAAATAGCATCCTGCGAGCGGCGTACATGCAAGATCACCGGCAATTGATATTGCTCAGCCAGATCGAGCTGTGCATGAAAGAACCGTTCCTGCTGTTGCAGATCCAATCCTTCAACAAAATAGTCTAAACCAATCTCACCAATACCAACAAAGCGAGGATCAGCTAAAGATTGCTCTATCTGATCTTTCAGAATAGCAATATCTGATTCTCGCGCCTGATTGATATAGAGCGGATGAATGCCCAGCGTATAAACCAATCCTGGGATTTTCTCAGCATACTCAGATGCAAGCACCCGGACATGATCACAGTCAGAGGCTTTAACCGTGGGCAGAAGGATTGCCTTAACACCATTCTCTGCTGCGACATCTATCACTTGAGAAAGATTTCTCTCAAACTCAGGCGCATCTAGATGGCAATGGGTATCAACCCACGATTGGCGCTGGCTCATGCAGTGAAGTTCTTTAAGATTCCGCGCTCTAAATGCAAAATACGATCACAACGTTTGGCGCGAATCGGGTCATGAGTCACGATCACAAAGGCTGTGCCCTGCTCACGCGCTACATCCAACATTAAATCAAACACACTATCAGCCGTCTCTGTATCGAGATTACCCGTTGGTTCATCTGCTAAGACGCAAGCGGGATTACCAACCAAAGCACGTGCAACCGCGACTCGCTGACGCTCTCCACCCGATAACTCTCCGGGGGTGTGAAGCTCTCTCGCTGCTAAACCAACAGCCTTCAAGATCTTGCTAGCTCGATCCATAGACTCTTCATTACTCAGTCCACGTATGCGCAAAGGCAAAGCGACATTCTCCTGTGCACTGAATTCATCTAGAAGGTGATGGAATTGATAAATAAAGCCAAGACTTTGATTGCGTAATTGATCTAATTTAGCAACTGGCAAATTATTCAGATTAGATCCGGCCAAAACAACAGAGCCAGCACTCGGGGTATCTAAACCACCCAAGAGATGCAATAAAGTACTCTTACCTGAACCAGATGAGCCAACGATCGCAACTTTCTCTGATGGGGACACATCTAAATTGATACCCTTGAGGACCTCAACTGCTGAAGGACCTTTGCCATAGGTTTTGGCCAAATCTCTGGCACTCAGCACCCAGTTATTTGGGTTACTGATAATCTCATTCATAACGAAGAGCCTCCGCAGGTTGCACTTTGGCAGCGCGACGGCTTGGATATAAAGTGGCTAAAACAGAAAGGCCAAATGCCATGAGGCCCACGGTTAATACATCTGAAAATCTGACATCGGATGGAAGTTCGCTAATGAAGTAGACGTCTCGCGGCAAGAAGCGCACGCGGAAAATGGCCTCAATCGCCGGAACAATCACATCAATATTAAGTGCAATCAACAGACCCAAACCGACGCCAGCTAAAGATCCGAGCAATCCGATTGCCAAGCCCTGCACTAAGAAAATTCTTTGAATTAATCCTGGGCTTGCGCCCATTGTTCTCAAGATAGCTATGTCTGCTTGCTTTTCATTAACAGTCATCACCAAAGTTGAGACCAAATTAAATGCAGCAACTGCAATAATCAAAGTCAGAATAATGAACATCATTTTCTTTTCGGTCTGAACCGCTGCAAACCAATTGCGATTTGATCTTGACCAGTCTGTAACCCATAAGGCCTGAGGTACGACTTGAGCCAACTCAGCAGCCACCTCGGGGGCACGTTGCATGTCATCCACTTTCACACGTAAGCCTGAAGGCTCATGTAAGCGCAATAAGGCGGCGGCGTCTTTCCAATGCATGATGGCCAAAGAACTGTCGTATTCATAGTGGCCACTATCCACAATACCAACCACCTGAAGCGTACGCATTCTGGGCATAGCGCCTGCTGGCGTCAGATCACTCTCGGGAACGATCATATTAATTCGGTCCCCCACTCGTGCACCCACCATTGAGGCAAGTTGGGCGCCAAGGGCAACTCCAAAGTTACCTGGCTTGAGATCATTGATACTGCCAGCAATAAATTGCTTTGGTAGATCAGATACCTTACCTTCTTGTTCTGGCAAAACGCCTCGAATAGCAACACCACGCATCACACTCTCTCGGCTTAATAGGCCTTGTGAACTGACCATCGGTGCAACGCCTATTACGTGAGGCTGAGCAGCCACTTTAAGCGCTAGAGGCTCCCAATCAACTAAGCCATCAGGAGCAGCAATTTCCACATGGGACAAAACAGAAAGCATCCGATCGCGAACTTCTTTCTGAAAACCATTCATCACAGAAAGCACCACAATCAGGGCAGCGACCCCAAGGGCAATACCTGCGGTAGAGATTCCTGATATAAAAGATAGAAAACCATCACGCTTGCCGACCGTCTTACGACGCTTGGATCGGGTGTAGCGTAAGCCAATTTCTAATTCAATAGGAAGTCTCAACATAGCCACAGTTTAGTGAATCTGGCGGGTAACTGATGGAATACCGAGTGAAATAAGGAATTGCCACATAAAATCAAGGGAATGACTACCAAGATGACACAAGCCAAGCGCTTTACCCTGATGCTCTCCGGTGAGGATGTATTGGGGCTTGAGGCTGATCAGCCCATTAGAAGCGCCCCACTCAATGGCTTGCCTCATGAGCGCTTCCTGCTAGGAGAAAAGGTGCCAGCAGCGCCCATCCTGCTTTTGGGTCAGTCTAATCTGACAGTAAACCCAGATGAAATAATTGCTTGTTTACAACCAGTCCACCTCCATGCCACCCGTGATCATCTAGTCCTGATGAGTCAAAACCAAGTTGACCTCAGCCTTGAGGAATCAGCAAAATTACTGAAAGTAGCGCTCCCCTTTATCGAGGAAGATTTTCAAGGCCCAGTGCTTTTGCAAGGTCAGTATTATTGGTTTATTGTCGCAGGTCCATTTGCTAGTCTAGCAAGCCATAGTATTGACCAAGCTTATGGTCGTAATATTGATTGGTGGATGCCTCGTGATACCCATGAAGATGGCGTAGCCAAAACTTGGCGCAAACTCCAAAATGAAATTCAGATGCTCTGGCATATTGATCCTGTCAATGAGATTCGTGAGCAACGAAGTGTCCCCATGATCAATTCGATTTGGATTAGTGGCATTGGCAAACTAAATGATGTCCATGCACCCGAGTTTTTAAAGCAAGTCAAGAATATCTATGGAGAGCATCCGCTATTGACTGGGCTCTCAAAATTTCTCAACATTGCACATCAGAAAGAACTGCCTTTATCTAACCTCTCTGATTTAGCCAGTAGTTTTGGCTGGTTTAACCATCCTGAATCAATTTGGCCTAGACTAAAGCAGGCATTGGTAGATAAGGTACTTGATGAAGTGATGATCATCGATTTTCCCAAGGGAGAAACGCGTGAACGTACATTCACGGTAAGAGATCTACAGAAGAAGTCTTTAATATTTTGGCGCACGGCAAAAGAACTTAGCTGGAGAGAGATCATCCAGCCATGAGTGAATTTTCTCAACGCCCTGTTTCCCAAAGAACAAGTACCTGGCTAGAGCAAAGTGGCCTACATCCACTGCTAGCAAGACTATTTGCGGCACGTGGCGTTCAATCACCCGATGAGTTATCGCTTGATCTTAAAAAATTGCTTTCCCCAGCAGAGTTAAAAAACTGTTTAAGCACGGCAAGCCTGCTAGCAGACATTCTTGTGAAAAAAGAACCCATGCTGGTGGTCGCTGACTATGACTGCGATGGTGCCACTGCCTGCGCAGTAGCCGTTCGTGGACTAAAGATGTTGGGTGGTCTAGAAGCCCCCATTCAGTTTTTAGTGCCCAATCGCTTCACCATGGGTTATGGCCTCACGCCAGAAGTTGTGGAATTGGCCGCACAACAAAACCCAAAGCCTAGATATCTCATTACAGTTGATAACGGTATTGCCAGTGAAGCCGGTGTAGATCGCGCCCGTGAACTTGAAATGGAAGTCATTGTTACTGACCATCACCTACCAGGCGACTGCCTTCCTAAAGCCACTGCTATTGTGAACCCCAATCAACCTGGATGCACTTTCCCCAGTAAGGCGCTAGCCGGAGTTGGGGTGATGTTTTATTTGTTAATTGCCTTGCGCGCAGAGTTACGCAATCGTGGAAAGTTTACGAATGAGAATCAACCCAAAATTGAAAATCTTTTAGATCTAGTTGCGCTGGGCACTGTTGCTGACGTTGCTCAACTTGATCGCAACAATCGTATTCTGGTTTCCAATGGTCTAAAGCGCATTCGTGCTGGGGTCTGCCAAGCGGGCATCCGAGCGCTATTTCAGGTGGCTGGGCGTGATCCGCGCAGTGCAAATACTTTTGATCTAGGTTTCGCTATCGGCCCGCGTCTCAATGCTGCCGGCCGACTTGCAGATATGACGCTGGGCATTCGTTTGCTACTAAGTGATAACGCTGAGCAAGCACTAGAACTTGCTCAAGAGCTTGATCGGATCAATCGTGAACGCCGCATCATTGAAGCTGGGATGCAAGAAGCGGCTCTAGCCCATCTCGCCGAAGATCAATTAGCGGGGACCATGGCGGACCGCGCTAGTATTTGCCTCTGGAACCCAGAATGGCATCAAGGTGTTGTTGGCATCGTCGCATCACGCCTTAAAGAACGCTTCAATCGTCCCGCCATTGTTTTTGCCCCAGCAGAAGGCGTTACCAGCAAGGAGCTCAGAGGCTCAGGTAGGTCGCTAACAGGATTTCATTTAAGAGATGCCTTGGACTTAGTTTCCAAGCGCGAGCCTGGGCTCATCTTAAAGTTTGGTGGTCATGCGATGGCTGCAGGCCTCACGATTCGCAAGTCAGACTTTGAAAAGTTTGATGCCCTATTCCAGAGAGTTGCCGGTGAGCTATTAAATGATGAACTTCTAGAGCGACGTCACATCCATGATGGCGCTCTTGCCTTATCTGAGTTCACTCCAGAAACGGGCGACCTCCTTGCCGAAGAAATTTGGGGGCAAGGTTTTCCTCAGCCCATTTTTTATGGCGAGTTTGAGATCAGCCAACAAAGTCTGATGAAAGACAAGCACCTACGCCTGCAATTGCGTCCTTTAGGAGAAGGCTCACTTGCTAGCAAACCATTTACCGGAGTTTGGTTTAACCGCACCCAGACCCTGCCAGAAAAAGCCAACCTGGCCTACCGCCTAGTAACCGACCGTTATCAAGGGCGAGCTAGGGTTCAGCTCATGATCGAAGCGCACGACGAGGGTTAAAGGGCATAGGGCCCACTGGGAGTTCAGGGCTCAGGAGCAGTAACCCCCTTATAATTAAGGGATGGAAGCTGAACAACTAAACACTATTTCGAATACTTTGTCTGATCTGCTCACCCGTGAGCAAGCGCTTCGGGGGTATCTTTGACTTCGAAGTAAAGTCACGACGTCTTACTGAAGTTAACTCCATTCTTGAAGATCCCACTATCTGGGACGATCAAAAGAAGGCTCAAGCGCTCGGCAAAGAGAAAAAATTGCTCGATGGCGTGGTCTCTACCCTCACCGACTTAAATACGAACATCACTAGCGCCCTCGAACTATTCGATATAGCTAAAGAAGAAAGTGATTTTGAAACCATCGGCGCCATCGAAAAAGATGTTGAAGGCTATAGCAAAATCATTGGAGATCTCGAATTCCGTCGCATGTTTCATAATGAAATGGATTCATGTAACTGCTTTATCGATATTCAAGCTGGTGCAGGCGGCACTGAAGCCTGTGACTGGGCAAGCATGCTCTATCGTCAATACTTGAAGTATTGCGAACGAAAAGGCTATAAAACAGAAATTCTTGAAGAATCTGATGGCGACGTTGCGGGCATTAAAAGTGCCACCATTAAAGTTGATGGTGAATACGCTTACGGCCACCTTCGCTCAGAAACCGGCGTACATCGCTTGGTCCGCAAATCACCTTTTGACTCTTCAAATGGTCGTCACACTTCATTCGCCAGTATTTATGTTTATCCAGAAATTGATGACTCGATTGAGATTGACGTCAATCCTGCAGACATTCGCACTGATACCTATCGTGCTTCTGGTGCTGGTGGTCAGCATATCAATAAAACCGACTCGGCCGTTCGCTTAACCCATCTACCAACCGGTATCGTGGTGCAGTGTCAGAATGACCGTAGCCAACATCGTAACCGTGCTGAAGCCATGACAATGCTGAAGTCCCGCTTGTATGAGCATGAAATGCAAAAACGTCGTGTCGAACAAGATAAGCTTGAGGCCAGCAAAACGGATGTGGGTTGGGGTCATCAGATCCGCTCCTATGTCTTGGATCAAAGTCGCATTAAAGACTTACGCACCAACGTTGAGATCTCCAATACCCAGAAAGTATTGGATGGCGATCTCGATGCCTTTATTGAAGCCAGCTTAAAGCAAGGCGTTTAACCTTCACTGCAACCATCAGAAAATATGAACGATAAATCGAATTTAGGCACCACGCCATCCCCAGCTACTCAAGTAGTTGATGAGAATCACATCATTGCGGAGCGTCGTGAAAAGTTAGCCAAGCTACGCGAAGCTGGTGTCGCCTTCCCTAACGACTTTGTGCCGACCCATCTAGCGGTGGACTTACATGCGCACTATGACAGCCTCACTAAAGAAGAATTAGCTGTCAAGAAGATTCATGTAAAGGTCGCAGGTCGTATGGTACTCAAGCGAGTGATGGGTAAAGCAAGCTTTGCAACTATTCAAGATCGCAGTGGACAGATTCAGTTCTATATTAATGATGAGATTACTGGCGCCGATACCCATGGCGCTTTTAAGCACTGGGACATGGGTGACTTCATTTCCGCTGAAGGTAATATCTTCAAAACGAATAAAGGTGAGCTCTCGGTTGAATGTAGCAACTTACGATTACTCAGCAAGTCATTGCGCCCTCTACCAGATAAGTTCCATGGCCTCTCCGATTTAGAGACCAAGTATCGCCAGCGTTATGTGGATTTGATTGTGAATCCAGAAAGTCGCAATACCTTTAAAGCACGTAGTAATGCCATCGCTTCATTGCGTCGGCATATGTTAGATGCAGACTTTATGGAAGTTGAAACACCAATGCTTCACCCGATTCCGGGTGGGGCAACTGCCAAGCCCTTCATCACCCATCACAACGCTTTAGATATGCAGATGTTCTTGCGTATTGCCCCAGAGCTTTATCTCAAGCGTTTAGTAGTAGGTGGTTTTGAGCGTGTGTTTGAGATCAACCGAAACTTTCGCAATGAAGGCGTGAGCCCACGTCACAATCCAGAGTTCACGATGATGGAGTTCTATGCAGCCTATACAGACTACAACTGGTTGATGGATTTTACCGAGAACATGATCCGCGCAGCGGCAATGGACTCACAAGGTACAGCAGTATTAACCCATCAAGGTCGTGAATTAGATCTCAGCAAGCCATTTCACCGCTTAACGATTACTGATGCCATTCTGAAGTATGGACCGCAATCCAATAAAACCTATGAGCCAGCCCAATTAGAAGATGCTGATTTCATTCGCTCTGAGTTGAAAAAAGGTGGCGAGAACCCAGACAGCCCAACTCTGAGGAATGCTGGCATTGGTGCTTTGCAATTGGCCCTGTTTGAATTGGTTGCAGAAGAACATCTCTGGGAGCCAACTTACATTATTGATTACCCAATTGAAGTAAGTCCATTAGCCCGCGAATCCGATTCACGCCCAGGTATTACTGAGCGTTTTGAGCTCTTCATCACTGGTCGCGAGATTGCGAACGGATTCTCAGAATTGAATGATGCTGAAGATCAAGTCAATCGTTTCCGCAAGCAAGTGGAACAAAAAGAAGCTGGTGATGAAGAAGCGATGTACTTCGATCATGACTTCATTCGCGCCCTCGAGTACGGCATGCCTCCAACTGGCGGTTGCGGTATTGGTATCGACCGTTTAGTGATGCTGCTCACTGATGCGCCAAATATTCGTGACGTGATTCTCTTCCCTCACCTACGTCGCGAAGAAGAGTAAGCCCTTCCAAATAGATTTTCAAATTAAAGTTTTAAGATAAAAAAGCCACCCTAGTGAACTGACCCCAAAAGTTGGACTCTATGTCCAACCAAGGGAGTTTTCACTAGAACACTAATTTATTTTTAATTAAGCAGCTGCTTGGGTAGGCAGGCCTTTTTCATCAAAGACACCTTCAAATAGAGCTGAGCTTAAATAGCGCTCAGCTGTATCAGGAAGGATGACGACAATGGTTTTTCCTTCATACTCTGGTTTCTTAGCAAGACGCACAGCTACAGCGGCTGCGGCACCACAGGAGATGCCAACTAAGATACCCTCTTCTTTGGCAATGCGACGGGCGAACTCAATGGCTTCCTCATTGGTCACTTGTTCAACCTTATCGACCACAGAAAGGTCCAAGTTCTCTGGCACAAAGCCCGCGCCAATCCCTTGAATTTTATGTGGGGCTGGCTTGATTTCTTCACCATTGAGTTTTTGGGTAATCACTGGACTAGCAGTTGGCTCCACCGCTACCACTTCAATGGCTTTCTTCTTTGTGTTTTTAATGTAGCGACCAACGCCAGAGATCGTGCCACCGGTACCTACGCCGGCCACAAACACATCAATCTTGCCTTCAGTGTCATCCCAAATTTCTGGGCCGGTGGTTTTTTCATGAATCGCTGGATTAGATGGATTGCTAAATTGCTGTAGCAATACATATTTACTTGGATCAGACTCGGCAATCTCTTTTGCTTTTGCTATCGCGCCATTCATTCCCTTGGGGCCTTCAGTCAAAACAATCTTCGCACCTAAAGCAGTTAATAACTTGCGGCGCTCTAAGCTCATAGTCTCAGGCATAGTCAGGGTCAAAGGAATGCAGCGCGCTGCAGCTACAAATGCCAAAGCAATACCTGTATTGCCACTAGTAGGCTCAACCAACTCTTTGCCAGGCCCAAGCAATCCTTTTTCTTGCGCATCATTAATCATCGCCACACCAATTCGGCACTTGACTGAGTAAGCAGGGTTGCGCCCTTCAATCTTCGCTAGGACAGTTGCTTTAGCGCCATCGGTAACGCGGTTAAGTCGGACTAAAGGTGTGTGACCAATAGTTTGTGAGTTATCGGTAAAGTAAGTCATGCGGCTTCCTTAAATCAAAGAATCTAAAAATGAATAATTCGTGGTGAATGATGAATATTGAATAGATCTTATGGGAATGTATTCATTTAGCCAAAGAAGTTCTCGTCATAAGGTCAGTACTTTAAGTTCTAACGGGACTTTTTAAAGAATGTGGCTAACAGCACAATCAGCAGAGTGCTAAACCACACTAAAGACCACTCTGGTACTTGCAGGCCCAGAATGGCAGGCAATTGGGCGGAGCAAAGACCATCAGCCTTAAATAACGAAGGTAAGCCATGCACCACCTGAAATTGGTTAATCCAGAGCTCTAGAGGATCAATTCCGCAAGAAGTGCCTGGGTGAGACAAGAGCCAGACATGATGCCCCGCTATAGCTACCCCATAACCTGCAACCAAAATTGCTAAAGCATGGAAGAGCTTTCTAAGGGGGCGAAAGCTGGCTGCCATAACGCAGGCAACCGCTATGCCCATATAGCCCACTCTTTGCAAAATACATAAAGGGCACGGCAGAAAACTCACGCCCTGATAGCCCACCCGCTGGAGGATGACCGCAAAAGCAACTAGGCCTAGACAAATTAAAGAGAGAAATAGGTATTGGCTTCTTTTCATATATAGATGATAGCTAAAGGGCTGGGAACACCGTCTAAATCGCCTCTTTATTACCAAAAGTCTGACCTATATCACTAGTGAGTCCTATTTTTTGCGGGATTCCTGTCAATTTATCGCCTCAAGAATGGGATAATTGAGGTTTTGCTATCTTCTAACGAATCCGTATTTATGGCCGCATATCAGACTGAAACCGTTCTCACCGTTCACCACTGGAACGACACCCTATTTAGCTTCACCACCACCAGAAATAAAGGCTTACGTTTTCGTAGTGGCCACTTCTTGATGATCGGTCTAGAGGTTGAAGGTAAACCGTTAGTAAGAGCCTATAGCGTTGCAAGCCCAAACTATGAAGAGCATCTCGAATTCTTGAGTATTAAAGTTCAAGATGGTCCACTCACCTCACGATTACAAAAAATCCAAGTTGGCGATCCTATCTTGGTGAGCGAGAAGTCCGTTGGCACTTTGGTAATTGATGACTTGAACCCAGGCAAACATCTTTACTTGTTTAGTACTGGTACAGGCCTTGCGCCATTCATGAGCATCATTCGCGATCCAGAAACTTACGACAAATTTGAAAAAGTCGTTCTCATTCATGGTGTGCGTTTGGTGAGTGAGCTTGCTTATGCTGATTACCTTAAAAATGAACTCACACAAGATGAGTTCCTAGGTGAAATCATTCGTGAAAAATTAATCTACTACCCAACTGTGACTCGTGAAGCTTTCACACACACTGGTCGCCTAACTACCGCGATTGAATCTGGTCAACTATTTAAAGATATTGGTTTACCTCCTTTGGATCCAGCAGTTGATCGCGCCATGATCTGCGGTAGCCCATCAATGCTCAAAGAAACTTCTGAGATGTTGGACGCCAAAGGCTTTAAGGTCTCTCCAAGCCTTGGCCAATTAGGCGACTACGTCTACGAACGCGCTTTCGTAGAGAAGTGATTGAACTAGCATGATTGAGTTATTTCAAGGTTCCCTGCACTTTATCTTTTCTGGTGCGCTAGTGGGTCTTTTGGTGGGCCTCACTGGCGTAGGCGGCGGCTCGCTAATGACGCCTATCCTTACTCTGATTTTTGGCATAGCTCCAACAACTGCTGTTGGTACCGATCTAGCCTTTGCGGCGATAACTAAAGGAACAGGTACCGCCGCACATCGCCTGCACGGCAATGTGAAATGGGATATTGTTGGCCTCCTTTGCGCAGGTAGCCTTACAACTGCAATCGCTACCATCTTAGCGTTAAAGCAGATTGGGCCTATCTCGAAAGATTGGGCGCACTTGATTACCTTTTCCATTGGCATCTCTGTTCTGCTCACTGCTCTCTCATTAACTGTCAGAGCAAAAATCTTAGAGTGGGTTCAAAAAAATCCAAAGAGGATGCCTCACGGATTCGGTTTAAAAATTGCAACCATTTTAATCGGTGGAGTGATTGGTATCCTTGTCACCATCTCCTCCATTGGCGCAGGCGCAATTGGTGCCACCTTAATTCTGATGCTGTACCCACACCTCAAGACTGCTGAAGTGGCTGGCACAGACATTGCTTACGCCGTACCATTAACAGCTCTAGCTGGTATTGGTCACTGGTGGCTGGGTAATGTGGACTTCAGCTTATTGTTTGGTTTGCTTGCTGGCTCTGTTCCAGCAATCTGGGTGGGGGCCAAACTTTCAAGCACCCTGCCTGAGAAATTTACTCGCACTGCCCTAGCGCTCACGCTTCTGCTAGTTGGCATTAAACTGGTTTTGACTTAACCACCCGCTTTAATAGGGGGTGTGCTCGTAAAAATTTTCAGCGACCCCCTCTTTGAGAATATGCTTGGCAATTAAAACAATCCCAGCGATAAACCCAGAGATCAATAAAGCAAAGTATCCATAATCGGCAAAGTCCCCACCATATAAAAATAACCTTGCCAAGAAGTCATCTCTTGCGCCCAAATGAACGGATACGACGATCAAGCCGATCCCAAGCAAGGCACCTAACAGTGATAACAATAGGCCTTGTGAAACCTTATCTTTAGTTAACATCTCACCTCCATATGTATATGTCTTTAGCATATGGGGGTTCTTCTATCTTTCAAACCAAGAAAAAGTGCTATACAAATTACGCCCAATCATGAGGGGGTATAGAGCGCATATTCAGAATTGAGATATCAATATCACAAAAGAATACTTGTTCAAGAGATAAAGCCCCTGTACATTATTCCTAACGACACCTTAGGAATTTAGGAAACACCATGTCACCCGTGAGAGAGCAATACAACCCCGTAATTACCAAATTAATGCGCGAGCATGACCAGCTAGGTCATGATCAGGTTGAAGAACGAAAGTGCTTTCAACGCCGCATCTTGTTTCTTATGAGCACAATTACATATACGGAGTTCGAAGACTCATTTGCTTAATTAAATTGCCGTAAACAAAAAGGCCGCTGTTAATGCGGCCTTTTTACAACTTCAAATACATACGACTCAAGCCAGTACTTAATGCGACCGAATTTTATATAAAGCCGCAATCAAAGCATCTACCTCTTGGCAGGTGTTATAGAACGCCAAAGACGGTCTAACGGTAGCTTCCACACCCATGCGCCGCAAAATCGGCTGCGCGCAATGGTGTCCAGAACGAACGGCAATCCCTTCTTTGTTTAAGGCTGCGCCAATATCCTCAGTTTTAATTCCTGGAATAACAAAGGACAAGACGCTAGCCTTCTCTTTTGCCGTTCCAACTATCCGAACACCGGGAACATCCTTTAGTAGCCGAGTTGCATAAAGCAAGAGCTGATACTCATACTGATCAATCAAATCAATACCAATCGAACTGACGTAGTCCAAGGCTGCACCAAGACCTACAGCATCGGCAATATTGCCAGTGCCAGCCTCAAAGCGCCCTGGGGTATCATGGAACTGCGTATGCTCAAAAGTTACATCCTTAATCATATTGCCGCCACCTTGCCAAGGCTGGGTAGCGTTCAATAGATCCTCTTGACCATAGAGCGCGCCAATTCCGGTTGGCCCAAATACCTTATGCCCAGAAAAAACGAACCAGTCTGGATTGAGATCTTGAAGATCCACCCGCATATGGGATATCGACTGAGCACCGTCTAGCAATACCTTGGCGCCAGCCGAGTGAGCTAACTCGATCACCTTTTTGGCAGGTGTAATCGTTCCCAAGGCATTTGAGACATGCGTAAAGCTCACAAGCTTTGTGCGGTTGTTCAAAAGTTTATGATATTCATCTATTATTAATTGACCATCATCATCTACAGGGATCACACGAATTCTGAACCCTTTTTCCTTCGCAAGTAGCTGCCAAGGAACGATGTTGGCATGGTGTTCCAAATTACTGATGATGATTTCATCGCCCTCTTTGAGGTTTTCACGACCCCAACTTTGAGCCACTAAGTTAATCGCCTCAGTTGTACCGCGCACAAAGACGATCTCGTTAGCGGACTTTGCATTAAGAAATGCGCGAACCTTTTCACGAGCATCTTCATAAGCATCTGTAGCACGAGCGGCTAGCTCATGAGCGGCACGATGAATATTGGAGTTCTCATGCTCATAGAAATAACTAATTCGATCAATCACTGATTGTGGCTTTTGAGTGGTGGCCGCATTATCAAACCAAATTAGCTGGCGACCATTTACTCGTTCAGAGAGAATTGGAAAGTCCTTACGAACTAGCAAGGGATCTAAAGTCACACTTTGAGTTTTTGGCACCGGAATCTGATCAAGAAAGACCTGCTTGATAAATTGATCATTACTAGGATTAGCTAATCTATTCAATAAAGAGTTTGGAATAAATTGTTCAGCGCCAAAGGTGCCACCAAAAGCTAAGCCGCTCGGATTTCTTACAAGCAAGTCATGCCCAGCTTGTTGTTGTACGCCCCCCAAAGCTTGTTGAGCCAAGGCAGATAGATCCAGCCCTGCAGATGGCTGGGAAGAATGGCTTGCCACTCCACTCGGTAAATAACCACGCGAATGAGCAAGTCCACTAGGCTGAAAAAGAGAATCAGAAAAGTTCTGGTTAGCCAAATCACCCAAGACTGTGGGATCTAATTGATCTCCATAGATTTGATTACTTGTACTCATGATATTTGCCAATTTCTACGCCATCTAGAACCGCAAGCGCATCATCAGTTAAAACAGCAAGTGAGCAATACAAAGAAACCAAATATGAGGCAATGGCCTTATTATTGATACCCATGAAGCGCACTGATAGACCTGGGCTTTGCTCGCCAGGTAGATTTGGCTGGTACAAACCAACAACGCCTTGTTTTTTCTCGCCAGTTCGCAACAAGATAATCGACGATTTACCGCCTTCAATTTTGACTTTGTCAGATGGAATCAATGGAACACCACGCCAAGTTAAGAATTGACTACCAAATAAGCCTGCTGTAGGAGGGGGAACACCACGACGCGTACATTCACGGCCAAATGCAGCAATCGTTTTAGGATGAGCTAAGAAGAATCCGGGCTCTTTCCAGACCTTGGTTAGTAACTCATCCAAATCATCTGGAGTTGGAGCGCCAGTACGTGTTTTAATGCGCTGATCTGGAGAAGCGTTTGCTAAAAGACCATATTCAGCATTGTTGATTAACTCACCCTCTTGGCGCTCTTTTACCGTTTCAATAGTGAGTCGTAATTGTTCACTAATCTGGTTGTATGGGCTGCTATATAAATCGGAGATACGGGTATGAACATCCAACACAGTATTAACGGCGCTTAAATAGTATTCACGTGGACTTGAATCGTAATCTACAAATGTTTGTGGCAAAACACGCTCATCACCACGCCCAGAACAGTCTGTTAATACTTCTGAAGCATTTTTCACTTTGTTGAGGCGATAGATGCCTGCCTCAACTGGAACCCACCCCAAGAGCTGGGTTAACCAGCGAGGGGAAATTGTAGATAACTGCGGTAAGGTCTTGGTCGCATTTGCTAACTGCCGAGCTGCTACATCACCTAATGCTGTTGGGCTTTGAATCACTTCTGCCATAACTACTCCTTTGGAGGTTGATTAAAAAATATGAACTAAATAAATTTCGGTATAAGGGTTAGTGACTCACCATGTGTGCCTGAGATATATTGCTATCGGGTGGCACACTCTTTGTGAGCCAAACATTGCCGCCAATAGTTGATCTAGCGCCGATGGTGATGCGGCCAAGTACTGTGGCACCTGCATAAATAACAACGTCATCTTCCAAAATGGGGTGGCGATCATTTCCCTTGAGTAAGTTGCCATCCTCATCCGCTGGGAAACGCTTAGCCCCCAAAGTGACTGCTTGATAGAGGCGGACATTCTTGCCAAGGATGGCCGTTTGACCGATCACCACGCCAGTGCCATGATCAATAAAGAAGCCTTCCCCAATAAGTGCGCCAGGATGAATATCTACGCCAGTTCTCGAATGAGCAATCTCTGAAATAAATCTTGCTAATAGAGGTGAACCCAATTGATATAAAGCATGGGCGATGCGGTAATGGATCGCAGCACTGACACCTGGATAGCACAATAAAATTTCAGAAACGCTAGTTGCAGCGGGATCGCCACTCATCGCCGCACGAATGTCACTCACAATCAATGTGCGAATAGCGGGAAGTTCTGATGCAAATTGACTGGTTAAATCTTGGGCTAAGCTATCAAACTTAGCCTCCTCTTCTAAGTTGTTATTGGAAGAAAAATATAAACCGCGTCGAATTTGTTCGACCAACTTATTGAGAGCCACACTTAAAGCATCGCCGACAAAATAATCAATACTTTCATCAGTAAGGTCTGGACGGCCATAATGAGTCGGGAATAATGAGGCAAAAATCCCCCCCAAAATATTATCTAGAGCATCTCTAGATGGCAACTCGCGGACTCTACCCAAGTGGCGAATCTTGTGGGTTTCTTCTCGCGACAGACGAAGTTCCGAAACAACCTTGGATAAGTTGAAGGAATTAGATTCTTGGTGGTGTGTGGACATAAAACACTTGAATAATTAATAAACAAATGAAATTTATGACTAAACGCTCTACTTATCAACCAAGAAAAATATCTAAGCTTTCCTAAATATCGATATCACTTTTTCTTGATTCCAAAAAATGTTGTCCCCAATTACAGTAGGACATCACTGAATTCAGCTATGACTAAAGACCATACCCTCATCATCCCTGGATATCGCGGCAGCGAGGACACCCACTGGCAAACATGGATCGAGAGCCAAATTCCTGGCTCAAAACGTATCCATCAAATCTGGGAACGACCTATTTTGTCGAATTGGGCGGCCAATATCAGCAGCACACTTACTGACTTACGATCCCCAGCATGGCTTATTGCGCATAGCTTTGGTTGCCTAGCATCCATATTGGCAGCCATTGAGAATCCTGAAAAAGTACTTGGGCTAATGTTAGTTGCACCAGCCGATCCAGAAAGATTTGATTCTCTTGGGGTAAAGAGCTGGAATGCTCACGGTGCATCAGAAAGCATTAGGGGCGCCATTCCTACTCAGTCACTTCCCATCCCCACCCTGTTAATAGCTAGCGACAATGATCCCTGGATGCAAGCTTCCAAAGCAAGGCTTTGGGGAGAGTGCTGGGGTAGCAAAGTCTTGACATTAAAAGATGCGGGTCATATTAATACCGCATCTGGGTTTGGGCCCTGGCCGGACGGCTTAAAACTACTCAAGCACTTTCAATCGACGGTCAACGCAGATCGAATAAAAAAAGAAACCTCTATTTTTAAAGGTGACTCTTCCTTAATTCCATTTAACGATAAACAATCCACTTTTTCTTGCTTCACAGCATAAGGCTTCCCTTCTACATTAGATCTATTGTTAAAAAGGAAGCGCAATGAAACGAATCAATTTAAGTAAAGTAGCAGCAACCCTCTTTTTAGGGATTGGCCTCATTTCCACCGGCTTTGCAGAGACAACAATCTTAAATGTCTCTTACGATCCAACTCGAGAGCTGTATCAAGACTATGATAAATTTTTTATCCCAGACTGGAAGAAGCAAGCTGGTGAAGACCTTGCTGTTAAACAATCCCATGGTGGCTCAGGAAAACAAGCGCGCGCTGTCTTAGATGGCTTGGATGCAGACGTAGTGACCCTAGCTTTAGCTTATGACATCGATGTTCTAGCGGAAAAAGGTCTTGTAGCCAAGGATTGGCAAAAGAAATTTAAAGATAACTCCTCTCCTTACACTTCTACTATCGTATTCTTGGTTCGCAAGGGCAATCCAAAAGGGATTAAAGACTGGAACGACTTGATTAAACCAGGCGTTGAAGTTATCACACCCAATCCAAAAACTTCTGGTGGAGCGCGCTGGAACTACTTGGCAGCTTGGGCCTATGCCTTAAAACAACCTGGTGGTAACGATGCTAAGGCAAAAGATTTTGTGAAAAAACTATATGCCAACGTAAAGGTATTGGACTCTGGCGCCCGCGGATCAACTACGACATTTACAGAGCGTGGCATTGGCGATGTATTGATTGCTTGGGAAAATGAAGCTTACTTGTCTGTTAAAGAATTGGGTCCAGATAAGTTTGAAATCGTAACCCCTTCTATTTCGATTTTGGCTGAGCCTCCTGTGGCTGTAGTAGATAAAGTAGTTGATAGAAAAGGTACTCGCAAAGTAGCTACCGTTTACCTGGAAAAGCTTTACAGCCCAATTGGTCAAGAGATTGCGGCCCAAAACTATTACCGTCCGCGTGATCCTAAAGTGGCAGCGAAATATGCCAATCAATTCGCTAAAGTGAAACTAGTAACCATCGATCAAGTGTTTGGTGGTTGGCAAAAGGCCCAGAAGACTCACTTTAATGATGGTGGTGTATTCGATGAGATTATTGTTAAATAAGCCTTAGACGCTAACTTATGCATTAACCCTTAACAGCCCAGACAAAACTCTCTGGGCTGTTTTTCCGTCTTCATAATGCTTATATTCATTTTGCATATAAGTTAATGATCTTTTCTTGTTTCCCTTTTATAAGGGTCGACCCTAGACTCTAGGGATGTCTAGTGCAAAGAAAAATAGTATCTTTCCCGGTTTTGGTTTATCGCTTGGTTACACCATTGTTTATTTATCCATCATCGTTTTAATTCCACTGTCTGCGGTGGTATTGAAAACGACCAGTCTCACCTTTCCCGCCTTTCTCGATGCTGTGACTGCGCCACGGGTAATGGCTTCCTATCGACTGAGTTTCGGCATGGCCTTGCTTGCTGGCCTCATTAATGCGATCTTTGGTTTGTTGCTTGCTTGGGCTTTAGTTCGTTATACCTTCATTGGCAAAAACCTAGTAGATGCTTTGGTAGATCTTCCATTTGCCCTGCCAACTGCTGTTACTGGCATTGCACTTGCAGCGCTTTATTCTAAAAATGGTTGGATAGGCCAATACCTCGAGCCTCTCGGTATTAAGATTGCTTTTACGCCTTGGGGTGTTCTTGTAGCGCTGATTTTTATTGGATTACCTTTTGTAGTGAGAACAGTACAACCCATCTTAGAAGAGATTGAGATTGAACTAGAAGAGGCTGCTGCCAGCCTAGGTGCAAGCCGCTGGCAAACATTTAAAAAAGTGGTGCTGCCAATTTTATTACCCGCACTATTAACTGGTTTTGCCCTCGCCTTTGCCCGCGCAGTTGGTGAATATGGGTCTGTGATCTTTATCGCCGGTAACATCCCAATGGTTTCCGAAATCACACCTTTGATCATTATTACCAAACTAGAGCAGTATGACTATGCGGGTGCAACAGCAATTGCTTCTGTAATGCTTCTCATCTCCTTACTCCTTCTATTGGCTATTAATGGCCTTCAGGCATGGGCCGCCCAGAAAACTGGGAGGGTTCGTTAATGAGTAACACCACACGATTTGAACGTAGCCCTGCAACCAGAGATTCGGCCATTGTTAAAACGATCATATTGTTTGTGTCATTAAGTTTTTTTGGCATCTTTTTACTATTGCCACTGTTCTCTGTCTTTACCGAAGCCTTGCATAAAGGCTGGATGTACTACTTCAAGGCGATTGCAGAACCCGATACCTGGTCCGCTATTAAACTTACCTTACTTGCTGCTGGAGTTGCGGTACCCCTCAACTTAGTATTTGGGGTTGCAGCCTCATGGGCCATTGCGAAGTTTGATTTCAAGGGAAAGCATCTTTTGATTACGCTGATTGATATCCCATTTTCAGTATCACCAGTCATTGCGGGCTTGATTTTTGTACTAGTGTTTGGCGCACAAGGCTGGTTTGGATCCTGGCTTACTGACCACGACATCAGGATTATTTTTGCAGTCCCCGGAATTATTTTGGCAACCATTTTTGTAACCTTCCCTTTTGTTGCGCGTGAGCTTATTCCATTAATGGAAGCTCAAGGTTGCGAAGAAGAAGAGGCGGCAACCGTTCTAGGTGCAAGTGGCTGGCAAACCTTTTGGTACGTAACACTCCCCAACATCAAATGGGGTTTGCTTTATGGCGTGATTCTTTGTAATGCCCGAGCCATGGGGGAATTTGGTGCGGTATCTGTTGTATCTGGCCACATTCGCGGCTATACCAATACCATCCCGCTTCAGGTAGAAATTCTCTATAACGAATATAACTATGTAGCTGCTTTTGCAGTTGCATCATTACTTGCCCTTTTAGCTCTACTCACCTTGGCAGCAAAAACCTATGTTGAGTGGCACCTTAAATCCGAAACAAATGCAGCGCCCGCAATCGAAGGACCATTATGAGTATCGAAGTTAAAAACGTTAGCAAAAAATTTGGTAACTTTGTTGCCCTAAACAATGTTTCTTTAGACTTTCCGTCTGGTGAGTTGGTTGCGTTACTAGGGCCATCAGGTTGTGGAAAAACGACCCTACTTCGCATCATCGCTGGGCTAGAAACCCCAGATAGTGGCAATATTATTTTGGATGGCATGGATAATTCTTTAACCCAAGTCCGTGACCGTCAAGTTGGCTTTGTGTTTCAACACTATGCCCTCTTTAAGCATATGACTGTTTTTGAAAACGTCGCTTTTGGTTTGAATGTGAAAAGTCGTAAAGAGCGCCCAAGTAAGGATGAGATTGCTCATAAAGTACATGAACTCTTAAATCTCGTTCAACTGGACTGGTTACATGATCGCTTTCCCGCGCAGCTCTCAGGCGGTCAACGCCAAAGAATTGCCTTAGCACGTGCCTTAGCGGTTGAACCAAAAGTATTGCTACTGGATGAGCCTTTCGGCGCCCTAGATGCCAAAGTTCGCAAAGAACTGCGTCGTTGGTTACGCAAACTGCATGACGAATTACACATCACCTCCATCTTTGTCACGCATGACCAAGAAGAAGCACTCGAAGTTGCTGACCGTGTCGTCCTCATGAACCAGGGCAATGTCGAGCAAATTGGTAGTCCTGATGAAGTCTACGACCATCCTGCTACACCTTTTGTATATGGCTTCTTAGGCAATGTGAATTTATTTCACGGTCGCGTAGAAGGCGAAGGTATTCAGGTTGGCAAACATAAGTTGAACCATGACCAATCTAATTCAATTGCTCAGGGTGCGTCTGTCTTGGCTTTTGCAAGACCCCATGAATTGGATATTGTTCATGAAAATGAAAGTAGTGATGGCGTTGTAGCTCACATCGATCGCATTCTTTCTTTTGGCTTGAACTCTAGAATTGAGCTTTCAGAGATTCCAAGCTCTGACGTCAGAATAGCCCCCCACTTTTATGAAGTTGAGCTGCCTAGATCCGAAGTCGCTAAACGCGGCTTAGCCGAAGGTCAACAAGTTCGCATTGTTCCTTCACAATTACGCGTTTTTGAAAATACCAAGTCAATAAGTAGCCTCAGCAATAGCTAATAGATAGATAATTCAGTATGAACTTTCAACAACTCCGCATTATTCGCGAAACCGTCCGCCGCAACTTCAATCTCACCGAGGTTGGTAACGCATTAGCCACTTCACAATCTGGCGTTAGCAAACATATCTTAGACTTGGAAGATGAGCTTGGAATTGAGCTCTTCGTTCGCAAAGGTAAACGGCTTCTTGGTCTTACAGAACCAGGCAAGGAGCTCCTCATCATTGTTGAAAGAATGCTGCTGGATGCAAAAAATATTAAGCAACTCGGTGAGCAATTTAGCCAAAGCGATAAAGGCCAGTTGACCATTGCAACCACACATACGCAAGCACGCTATGCCCTGCCGAATGTGGTCAGCCAATTTAAGCAGCGCTTTCCAAAAGTGCATCTAGCCCTTCATCAAGGCAGCCCACATGAAATCGTAGAAATGTTGTTAGAAGGACGAGCTGATATCGGCATTGCCACCGAAGCAATTGACCAAAGCCCAGAGCTAGTGACCTTTCCCTATTACAGTTGGCACCACACTGTTGTTGTCCCAAAAGGTCATCCGCTTGAGGGCAAGAAAAAACTATCCCTTGAGGATATTGCCGAATATCCTATCGTGACGTATCACGATGGATTTACCGGTCGCAAATCCGTAGATGAAACTTTCTCCAAAGCTGGCATTACGCCTGATATCGTGATGTCCGCATTGGATGCTGACGTCATCAAAACGTATGTAGAGCTTGGGCTTGGAATTGGCATCATTGCCTCAATGGCCTACCAAGAAGACCGAGACACCAAGCTCAGTCTGCTTGATGTTGGCGACCTTTTTGAAACCAATACCACCCGGATCGCCTTGCGAAAAGGCTACTTTTTACGGGGTTTTGCCTATGAGTTCATAGAGTTATGCTCTCCAAAGCTAGATGAGGTCAAAGTAAAAGCTGCCCTGAAGCCAGAAACTGATCTCGATTTAGACTAGATTTAGGTCAAATAGGGCTCTAACCATTACTTTCTGATATAGAAAGATGACTTATATATATTTGTAAGTAATAAGAATAGCTAATAAACTGCTGACTCAGAGTTGGAATGCAAATTTGCATCCCTCTAGGAATAACTTGAATGAATCAGCAAAATCTACAAAACCCCCTCGAAAAACCTACATTTTGGTCAATCCCACTCAGCACCCTTACCGTCGCTGAACTGGCCGAGAAAACTGCCACCCTCAAACAAAGATTACTGAACATTGCTGAAAAATTCTCAGACGTGCGCTTTGCTACCAGCCTAGCTGCTGAAGATATGGTGATGACTGATGCGATTGCACAGTCAAAAGCAAAGATTGCTTTATTCACACTGGCAACTGGTCGCTTGCATCAAGAAACCGTTGACATGACTAAGACCACTGAAGATCGCTATGGCATTTCAATTGCCAAAGCATTTCCAGAGGAAGTTGATGTTCAGGCTTTTATTGATCAATATGGCATGAATGGTTTTTATGATGGCGAGGAAGGCAAAAAAGCTTGCTGTCGTGCCCGCAAGATCAAGCCATTAAACGCTGCACTGATTGGTGCAGATGCCTGGCTGACCGGTCAAAGACGTGAGCAATCTACTACTCGCGTTGAGCTCAATTTTGAAGAACATGATGATGCAAGAGGTATTACTAAGTTCAATCCTTTATTTGATTGGACTGAAGCAGATATCTGGGCTTATATCAAACAAGAAAATGTACCGATTCACCCGCTACATTTGAAGGGTTACCCAAGCATTGGTTGCGAGCCCTGCACACGTCAAGTGAAAAAAGGTGAAGACATTCGGGCTGGTCGCTGGTGGTGGTTGCAAAGCGATAGCAAAGAATGTGGCTTACACGTTAACAAATAATTAATCCCAAAGAAGAACGAAGTACAGAATGCAAGAAAACAAATTATTAGATGATCATTTGGATTGGCTTGAAGCGGAATCCATTTACATCATTCGCGAAGTAGTAGCGCAGTGCTCCAACCCAGCCATGCTGTTCTCTGGCGGTAAGGACTCTATCGTTATGTTTCACTTGGCTCGCAAGGCTTTTCAGTTTGGCGATCGCCCTGTAAAACTACCCTTTCCTATTTTGCATATTGATACTGGCCATAACTATCCAGAAGTTATTGCCTATCGTGATTACGTCGTTGAAAAAACTGGCGTGAAACTGATTGTTGGCCACGTGGAAGACTCTATTGCAAAGGGAACAGTGCGCCTACGCAAAGAAACAGATTCACGTAATGCTGCTCAAGCAGTGACTTTGCTTGAAGCCATTGCACAATATGAATTTGATGCCCTCATGGGTGGCGCTCGTCGTGATGAAGAAAAAGCCCGTGCTAAGGAGCGCATCTTTTCCTTCCGTGATGACTTTGGCCAATGGGATCCGAAAGCTCAGCGCCCAGAACTCTGGAACCTCTATAACGCTCGCATTGCCAAGGGTGAGAATATGCGCGTGTTCCCGATCTCGAACTGGACTGAGCTTGATATCTGGCAATACATTGCTCGTGAGAAATTAGAACTTCCAAGCATTTACTACACCCACAAACGTGAAGTGGTTAGAAAAAATAGTCTGTTGCTCCCAGTAACCGATGTCACACCAAAAGCTCCTGACGACGTTAGTGAAATATTGGACGTACGCTTCCGCACTGTTGGCGATATCAGCTGCACCTGCCCAGTACTGAGTACTGCAGCGAATCCTATCGACATCATTACCGAAACCGCCATTACCGAGATTACTGAGCGTGGCGCTACTCGCATGGACGATCAAACCAATGAGGCCTCGATGGAGCGCCGTAAGAAAGAAGGTTACTTCTGATGACTCAAACAATAAATCAAACTCCGCATCACGACGCACATCAAAACGTAGTACGTTTCATTACCGCTGGTAGCGTTGATGATGGCAAAAGTACTCTTATTGGCCGCTTGCTCTATGACACTAAATCTATTTTGGTTGACCAGCTAGAGTCACTTTCCAAAACTAAGCATGCTCGCGTTACCTCTTCAGATGCTGGCGTAGACTTAGCACTCCTAACAGATGGTCTAGAAGCCGAGCGAGAGCAAGGTATCACTATTGATGTCGCCTATCGTTACTTCTCCACTCCTAAGCGCAAGTTCATCGTGGCTGATGCCCCAGGGCATGTCCAGTACACACGCAACTTAGTTACCGGGGCATCCCAATCGGATGTTGCTGTGATTTTGGTTGATGCGAGTCGCGTGGATTTAACTACCTCACCAGCTACTCTTTTAGCGCAAACCAAACGTCATGCTGCCATTGTTCACTTACTAGGCCTGCGTCATGTGCTGTTTGCAGTTAATAAGATGGATCTATTCAACTTTGACGAGAAGATTTTTAATACCATCGCCGTTGCTATTGAAGACTTAACCCAAAAGATTGGTTTACCCAAACCAATTTTGATGCCAATTTCTGCTTTACTTGGCGCGAACGTGGTTACAGCTAGCAAAGATACACCGTGGTATAAAGGCCCTACCCTCTTGGAATGGCTGGAAGGTCTAGATACAAGCCCTCAGTCTCAGAAAACAGAATTACGCTTCCCTGTTCAGTACGTGGCACGTCAAGACGGTAGCGTTTTTGATGACTTTCGTGGCTACCTCGGTCAAATTGAATCTGGCAGTATTCGCAAGGGGCAGAAAATCAAGATACTTCCTGGAAATACTGAAGCCACTGTTGCTGAAATCTATTTAGGAAATCGCTCAAACCGCAATCAAACTAATACCAATAACGAAGTAGAGTTGGCCGAAACAGGCGAAGCTGTAGCTATTCGCTTGACTGAAGATATTGATGTCTCCAGGGGTTGCCTCTTCGTAGGAGCTGATGATGCAACACCACCCACCCTCAGTAAACATATCTCTGCAGATCTTTGCTGGCTAGATAGTGAACCGCTCTCACTCAGTCGAAAATATGCTTTACGTCACACCACCAATACGGTTAGCGCAAAAGTGAAGGAGATTAAACAAGTTCTGGATGTGGAAACCCTATCCCATGCTAGCGATACCCACCCCTTAACCGCCAACGAGATTGGTCGCATTGACTTGGTGTTGCAAAAGCCAATTGTTGCGGATTTATTTGATCAGTCACAGCGAACTGGTTCATTCATCTTAATTGATGAGGCTACTAACCATACAGTAGCGGCTGGAATGATTCGTGAGGCAATCGCCTAATTTACCTCGACTGAAGACTTGGGTCAGATGGTAGGCTAAGGAAAATTATGCTGGAATGAATTGACCAATCGCGATATTAATTATCCCACCGCCAACAACTAACCAAATGAACAATACTGCCGCCAATTTAAGGGGTTTAATTCCAGCCTTGGCTATGGCAGATAAATGAGTGGTCAAGCCTAAGGCGCCCATAGCTAAGGCAAGTAGAAAATTGTCTGCCGTAATGAGTGCCATGCGTAATGGTTGGCTTATGTACCCAGTTGAATTAATGCCTATCGCAAGCAGAAAAAAGACTGCAAAAACTGGAAAAAATTGGCCAATTGATCCCTTCTTGGTATCTGCTTTAGCATTGGTAGCTTGTGGTGTTTTCGCTGATCTCCATTGCAAGGATATATAAGCTGAGAGTGCAATTAAAAAAGGAGCCAGCATAATAACGCGGACCATTTTAGCTATCACGGCCGTATTAGTTACATCATCACCAATTGCATCGGCAGTAGCAACTACTTGCGCAACCTCATGTATTGTTGAACCTATATATATCCCATATTTCCCAGGACTTAAGTAATCTGAATAATTCAAAATCGCATAAGAGTAGATGAGTGGATAAATAAAAATTGCCAGTGCGCCAAAAATGACAATCGTAGAAATTGCTACCGCCACTCGCTCATTAGATGCATTCAAGATTGGCTCGGTCGCCAAGATTGCAGCAGCACCACAAATTGAACTTCCAGCTCCAATAAGGACGGATGTATCTCTATCTAACTTGAAATATCGAACACCCAAAAAAACAGCTAATAAAAAAGTGGATATCAACATTAGTGAATCTATCACTATCCCGCTTAAGCCCACTACACCAATGTCTTGAAAAGTGAGCCTAAAACCATAAAGCACGATGCCCAAACGCAATACTTTTTGCTTTGAAAAATTG
>CAIMOW010000069.1 GCA_903843235.1 uncultured beta proteobacterium
CCAATATACTGCGTTTATGAGCACATCAAAAAATTCCTTAGCCAACAAAGCCCAAGCTTGGTCGGCCCGCTTCAATGAACCCGTCGATGAACTGGTACAGCGTTATACCGCCTCTATTGGATTTGACCAACGCTTTGCCCTGGTCGATATCGCTGGCTCTCTAGCCCACGCAGAGATGCTGGCTACCCAAAAGATCATTAGCTCCCAAGATTTGGCAGATATCCAAAAGGGTATGGCTCAGATTAAAACTGAGATCGAGTCTGGCCAGTTTGAATGGCAACTTGCTTTAGAAGATGTGCACCTCAATATCGAAGCGCGCTTAACTGCTTTAGTTGGCGATGCTGGAAAACGTTTGCATACTGGCCGTTCACGTAATGACCAGGTTGCGACGGATTTACGTCTTTGGCTGCGTGGCAGTGTTGATGAAATTTCTGCGACTCTTAAAACTTTACGCATTGCTCTGTTAGATTTGGCTGAGAAACATGCTGCCACCATCATGCCAGGCCACACTCATCTACAAGTCGCGCAACCCATTACCTTTGGTCATCACTTGATGGCTTATTACGAAATGTTTAGCCGTGATGCCAGTCGCTTGGTGGATTTACGGGCTCGCTTTAATCGCTTGCCATTAGGTGCGGCTGCTTTGGCTGGCACAACCTACCCAATTGATCGCGAACAAGTAGCTCGCACTTTAGGATTTGATGGCATTTGCAATAACTCCTTAGATGCCGTTTCTGATCGCGACTTTGCCATTGAGTTTTGCGCCTTTGCATCGATCTTGATGATGCATGTCTCACGCCTATCTGAGGAGTTGGTACTTTGGCTCAGCCCGCGTTTTGGTTTTATCGACTTGCCTGATCGCTTCTGTACAGGCAGCTCAATCATGCCGCAGAAGAAGAACCCTGACGTACCTGAGTTGGCGCGTGGCAAGACTGGTCGCGTATACGGTGACTTAATCTCTTTGTTAACACTCATGAAAAGTCAGCCACTGGCATACAACAAAGATAACCAAGAAGACAAAGAGCCTTTGTTTGATGCGGTTGACACCGTGCAAGATACCTTGCATATCTTTGCTGACATGGTGCCTTATATTGAAGTGAAGGCTGATGTCATGAAGGCGGCGGCTGAAGAGGGTTTTGCTACTGCAACCGATTTAGCAGACTACTTAGTGAAAAAAGGTTTAGCCTTCCGTGATGCGCATGAAGCTGTAGCCCATGCAGTCAAAGCTTGCGTCGGCAGAAATTGCATGCTGACCGATCTCAGTCTTGCTGAGTTGCGTTTTGCTTGCGGTCTGGATAATCGCCCAGAACTAATGGGTGACGATGTGTTTGCGTTGCTCACGGTTGATGGTTCAGTGAATTCTCGTCAGCACGCTGGAGGCACTGCGCCTTCTCAAGTGCTCGCTGCAATCAAACGGGGTCGCACAGATCTCTAAATTGCATGGGGTTCTGGGTAAAACTCTCTGAGGGGATTGATCGCGTAAATCAACTGTTTGGCAAACTCGCCAGCATTATGATTTTGCTGTCTTGCGTAGTTTCGGCAACCAATGCCGTTCTCAGATACGGTCTCGATATGAGCAATAACTGGCCGCTGGAGTTGCAGTGGTATTTCTTTGCGGCAGCTGTGATGCTCGGCGCCTCTTACACGCTCAAATGTAATGAACATGTCCGAGTGGACTTGATTTATTCCCATGTGTCAGACCGCACACGCATTTGGATTGATTTATTTGGTCTCATTCTATTCTTAATGCCAGCCTGTCTTTTGTTTGCCTGGCTATCTTGGACTACACTCTTTTATCCATCATGGTTGGTGGCAGAGCATTCGCTTAATTCTGGCGGATTACCGCGCTACCCCATTAAATTTATCGTGCCCTTTGGTTTTTTCATGCTGAGCTTGCAAGGCCTGTCAGAAATCATTAAACGCATCGGGATGCTCAAAGGTAAATACATCTTGCCTACTGATGATCTAAATTACGAGAAGCCATGGCAATGATCCCGGTTGAGTGGATGCCACCCCTAATGTTTGGCGGACTTATCGCCTTCATGCTAATTGGTTTTCCAGTAGCATTTTCTTTGATGGCTGCAGGCTTATTTTTTGCCGTCATCGCTATGAGCCAGAATTTCTTCGACATGGTGTTCTTACAAGCCATTCCCCAAAGAATCTTTGGTAGTGTTCTGGCAAACGACCTGCTCTTGGCCATTCCTTTCTTTACCTTTATGGGCTCCATCTTGGAGCGCTGTGGCCTTGCAGAGGAGATGCTTGACTCCATGGGTCAGCTCTTTGGTCGTGTGCGAGGCGGCCTAGGCTACTCGGTCATTATTGTGGGCTTTGTTCTAGGCGCCATTACCGGCACTGTGGCCGCTCAGGTGATCGCCATGGCCATGATCTCTCTGCCAGTGATGATGCGGTACGGTTACAACATGCGCTACGCTACGGGCGTTTTAGCGGCTTCTGGAACCATTACGCAGCTCGTTCCTCCATCTCTAGTGCTGATTGTGCTGGCCGATCAACTTAAAACCCAAACTGGTAGTGCAGATGTGGGCAGTATGTACCTCGGCGCATGGGGTCCCTCTCTTCTGCAAATTGCTCTCTTTGCGCTCTACACCTTCTTTTTATCGCGCATACGTCCAGCCTGGTTACCTGCAGTCCCTGAAAGCGAACTTAATCTTAAGGGGTGGGCGCTCTGGAAAAAGTGTCTCATGGGCATTATTCCTTCGGCAGTACTGATCTTCTTGGTGCTCGGCACTATCATGACGGGTATTGCTACCCCGACAGAATCTGGTGCGATGGGTGCGATGGGTGCTTTGCTGTTGGCCTGGATCCGCAGAGCAAACATTCCGAATCTTAAACGTCTTATTCAAGAGGCTTATCAAAACACCATGCGCATTACCGCGATGGTGGTCTTCATTCTGATTGGCTCCACCTGTTTCTCAGTAGTGTTCCAGGGTGTAGATGGTGGACACTGGGTTGAGAATCTTTTTTCTAATTTGCCTGGTGGTTGGGTTGGCTTCTTGATTGTGGTGAATTTGTTTGTTTTCTTTTTAGCCTTCTTCTTAGACTTCTTTGAGATCGCATTTATTGTGGTGCCGATGCTGGCACCTGTCGCAGTCAAAATGCTTTCACCAGTATTGCTGGAGTCTATGAATGGCAATCCTCAGGCAGCTGCTAGTGCTGCCTTGGTATGGTTCGGCGTCATGCTTTGCGTCAACATGCAAACCTCATTTATGCATCCGCCTTTTGGCTTCGCACTCTTCTACCTCAGAGGTGTTGCACCTAAAGAAGTAAAGAGCAGCGACATCTATTGGGGTGCATTACCTTGGGTTGGCCTGCAACTCATTATGGTTGTAGTGGTGATGGCCTTCCCCGCACTAGTAACAACACTCCTAGATAAGCCTGCGGTTATGGCACAAAGTAACGAATTTAATTTTACGAATGGTGATGAAAATAAATCAGATGCTACTACAAGCGCTAAAGATGAAGATGCGCCTGTAATCTTCCAACTTGATAAGCCAACCAAATAGACAGCGTCTCTTACCGCCCCATAGCGATCAGTCCTTGAGGAAATCTCCATAAATCTTCACCACCTTCTCGGGCTGCTCGAGCATCAGTAGATGCGCCGCATCAGGAAACTGAACAGCTTGAGGATTCTTAAAACTCTCTTTGAGATATGGCAATCCATCAATACTGAAAATACCGTCTTGCTCTCCCCAAAGAATTAGGGTGCGGGTACTTTTAATTTTTATGCCGTCAAGTGAATGATCGTAGAGGTTAATGATGTCCCACACCTGTTGATAGTGACGATTATTTTGCACATACTCTTGAACTAATTTAGTTTTGACAGCATCATCAATCACAGGTGGTCGAAAAAATAATAAATGCATCTCTAAATCAAACTGCTTTTGATTAATTGGAATAAAAGGATTGATGCCTTGAAATATGGCATTGCGTACTTCTGGGCTCCATCCAATAACTCCCAATGGGGCTCCAATAAAAGCGAGGGTTTTTACTTCACCTGGAAATTTACTTGCATATAGGGCTGCAACAGTTCCACCCATAGAACTCCCAGCTATATGTATACCTCTCTTACCTATGTGCAAAATAAATTCATGAAGCATCCTGACCTGCGAATCAAGCGAATAAATAGATATAGGATAGTTTCTACTAGCACCATATCCAGGCAGATCAGGAGCCAGCACATCAAATCCCTCAGAAGCCATTGCACATCCTACATCCATCCATTGCTCCTTTTGCGCAAATAGGCCATGTAATAAAAGGATCGGTTCGCCACGCCCACCCTCAAGATAGCTTATGGACCCACCCTCAATGGCCACAGTTTTACGAACTAAAGGGCAGTTTGTATCTTGAGCTTGACTGAATACGGAATTTGTAAAAAGCGTAAATGCAAAATAAATTAAAATTCTTAAAGACAGGTGCATGCTACATTCCTTATCTAAGATGTTATTGATATTTAGAATAAGACTACTACGGTAATTTCCTAATGAATAGAGTCTAGGATGACAGGTATTGGCCGCTCAGAGCCTAATTACTTGAATTTCTAGTTATGGTAATTGTGAGATATATAGCAGTCATTTGCCCGATTAAGTTCTGGTGACATCTCCTGACCCGAAGTAGCCTCTACAATCTACAATGAGCAGATGTTGATACAAATTGCAAACCTTCTACTTCAAGTCTTCGTAAGCATCGTCGCTGGAGCTTGTCTTTTACGCTGCTACTTACGGTGGCTTGCCTTTAATCTTGGGACTGGCCAGCGAAATTCCCTTGGAGCTTATTTGCTCCCACTCACCAACTGGATCGTTATTCCATTTCGTCAGATCATCCCGAGCTTAGGACGTTTTGATGTGGCGAGCTTTCTCGCGGCCTACCTCTTGGTTCTAGGAAAAATAATTGCCCTATCTTTGATCTCTGGGATTACCCCTTTTGCAGTGCCTCGGCTAATTTTTGCTTTGATTGACCTGCTCGATTTAACGCTTTCTGGACTCGTTGGGCTGGTTTTTGCAAGCGTGATCCTCTCCTGGGTCAGTGCTGGTTCCCAAATTCAGTATTTAGTATCTCTTTTAGTTGAACCGCTTCTCACGCCTATTCGACGAGTCGTTCCCAATTTAGGCGCTCTCGATTTATCGCCTTTAGTCCTATTATTGGGTTTGCAAGTACTCCAGATTGTTTTAAATAACCTCAAGTAACTGAAGCTATAGCCAAGAACACTGTACCCACAAACCAAGAAAATAAATTGTTTATTTACTTCAAAGCTTTAAACCAATCTAAACCATCTTCCGTTTTTCCTTTAGGACGATATTCACAACCAACATAGCCCTCATAACCCATCTCATCTAAGAGTTGATATAGGAAGGGGTAATTAACTTCACCATCATCAGGCTCATTTCTTTTGGGAACGCTAGCAATCTGAGTGTGCCCAATATCTTTGAAATATTTTTTAAAGGTTTCAGCTAAATCACCTTCCATGATTTGGGCGTGATAGAAGTCCATTTGCACTTTGACATTAAGCTCACCGGATTCAACACGAAGCTCATGTGCTTGTGCCTGAGTATTTAAGAAGTATCCAGGCATGTCTCGAGTATTAATGGGTTCGAGCAATAAGTTGAGATTGTATTTTGCCAACTCTTGCGCGGCGAATTTCATATTCTCAAGATAGGTTTTCCGATGCGAAGCTTGATCCGAGCTGGGTGAAATTAAGCCAGCCATCATATGCAACTGGGGCGTACCCAGTTCTAAGGCATATTCAATCGCTTTAGCCACTCCAAAGCGGAATTCTTCCTCGCGCCCTGGCAAAGCAGCAATACCTCTCTCGCCTGCAGCCCAATCACCAGGAGGGAGATTAAATAGCACATTTTTTAGATTATTTTCTTTGAGCCACTTGCCCACTTCAGCAGGTGAATAGTCATAGGGAAATAAAAACTCAACAGCATCGAACCCCGCTTTAGCAGCGGCTGAAAATCTGTTTTGAAAATCATGCTCATTAAACATCATGCTTAAATTGGCGGCAAACTTTGGCACAGAACTACTCCTTGTTAAATATCTAATTGGAAAGTTGTTTTAAGCTCTTGAATTTGGGCATCATCTAATGGGCGCATTTCAACACCCTTTAGTATTAAAAATAATTTAGCGGTCTCTTCAAGTTCCTCGGCCGCATTGACTGCTGCCTCAAGAGAGTTAGCGGATACTACCGGTCCATGATTGGCTAACAATACCGAAGAATTTTTTACTGCCAGCTTTGCAATCACAGCAGCCAAATCGGGATCTCCTGGCCGATGGTACGGTGCTAAAGGCAGGCGACCCACCTTCATCACAAAATAAGGTGTGAGTGGCGGAATGCAGCTATCATGGTTTAAGCCGCACATGCAGGACACCGCCGCTGAGTAGGTGGAATGTAAATGCACAATCCCTCTGGCGCTACTTCTAGTGTTGTACATGGCGCGATGCAAGAAAGCTTCTTTGGATGGCGGCAAACCACTAATGGTATTACCATCCCAATCTAACTTGGTCAAACTAGCTGGATCCAATCTTCCCAAGGAAGCATGCGTTGGAGTGAGTAACCAGCCGTCATCTAGACGAACACTTAAGTTACCACTACTGCCTGCGGTTAAACCTCGATCAAAAATCGACTTGCCAAACTCCACGATTTGTTCGCGCTGTTTGGATTCTTCGGACTTGCTATTAAATGAGAACGTCATTTGATGTAATCCCATGCTTCATTAAAGAATTGAGGGCCGCCAAAATTACCGGATTTCAGAGCCAGCATCAATGGTTGGACTGTTGAATCCTCAAATATAGCCTTTGTCCATGGTACCCCTGGAGCAATCTCAGACCCGATGCGCAAACCAGAAATCCCCAAGGCCTTTACTACCGCACCTGAAGTTTCCCCACCGGCCACGATCAACTGGCCAACACCTGATCTAACTAGGCCCCTAGCAATGCCAGCAAGTGCATCCTCCACCATAGCGCCCGCTTTGTCGATACCAAGACGCTCTTGAATATTCCTCACCTCCTCAGGAGCAGATGTAGCATATATCAGAACAGGTCCGGATGCGATATGTTGAGCCGCCCACTCTAACGCCTCACGCACCACATTCTTACCATCGGCCAAGGCCAAAGGGTCAAGGTGATAAGCAGGAGAATGTGCTTTCATGAGCCTGACCTGTTCTTGTGTAGCTACTGAACAACTACCTGAAATCACCGCCCTTAAACCACCTGCATCGCCAAGCTTGTCAGCATCAGCACTGGTCTTGAGTAAACCTTTTTTACGAAAGTTCTCGGGCAAGCCTAATGCGATACCTGAGCCCCCAGTGACCAAAGGTAAATCTGCACAGGCAGCACCAATGCTATGAAGATCAATATCCGACAAGGCATCGACTATGGAAAATTGGTACCCATCTTTTTGTAAATCAGCAAAGCGCTTCTGAATGACTCCCGAGCCACCCTTCACTACCGAATAATCTGTGAGGCCAACTTTAGCGGTCACTTGTTTCTGCAACACTCGCACAAGGTTTGAGTCCATCATCGGCGTTAGTGGATGGTTGCGCATCCCGGACTCACTCAACAACTCATCGCCTACGAAGAGATGTCCCTTATAAATACTGCGTTTATTGGCAGGAAAAGCTGGGCAAGCAATGGTGAAATTAGTATTGAGGGCTTTCATTAAAGCTTCTGCCACAGGACCAATATTGCCTGCTGAGGTAGAGTCAAAAGTAGAGCAATATTTAAAGTAAAACTGCTGACAATCTTGACTCTTTAACCACTCTAAAGCCTTTAATGACTCATCGACCGCTTCTGTGACTGAGTTGGTTCTCGACTTCAAGGCAATCACAATCGCATCTACATCTTTAGGGCCGAGGCCAGTTGGCACACCAATCAATTGAATCGTTTTCATGCCGGCCTTCACCAGCATTCCAGCCAAGTCAGCGCCACCCGTAAAGTCGTCAGCAATACAACCTAATAAAACTGCCATATCTTTCTATCTTTTCATCTTTATTTTTTACATTAACTTCTCTGTTAACTCTTAGTTGGTAACTCAATACCAGGGAAAATTTTTATTATTGCCGAATCATCTTCTCTACCAAAACCAGCGGTAGAGGCTTGCATAAACATTTGGTGTGCAGTGGCGCTCAAGGGCAATGGGAACTTGCTTGCTCTAGCGGTATCCAAAACCAAACCCAAATCCTTAACAAAAATATCCACGGCAGATAACGGTGTGTAATCTGCAGCCAATACGTGGGCCATCCGATTTTCAAACATCCAACTATTGCCTGCGCTATTGGTGATAACTTCATATAGCGAGCCCGCATCAACACCTTCACGTAAACCCAGCGCCATTGCTTCGGCCGCTGCAGCAATATGCACCCCAGCTAATAATTGATTAATAATTTTCACTTTGCTACCAGCGCCAGCGCAATCTCCGAGTTTGTATACTTTTGAAGCCATGGCATCTAAAGCACCACCTGCCTTGGCATAAGCTGCCGGTGAGCCTGCACTCATGATGGTCATCTGAGCTGATGCAGCCTTTGCAGCGCCGCCAGAGATCGGTGAATCCAAATACAACAACCCCATATCATTTAATTGTTTCTCTAGAGCAATCGACCAATTTGGATCAACTGTGGAGCACATAATAAATACAGCACCCTGCTTCATAGCACTTGCTGCTCCATTGACGCCATATAACACTTCTTGAGTTTGTGCGGCATTCACAACCACGCTGACTAAGATTTCGCAATGCTGAGCAACTTCAGCAGGGGATTCGCAGGCAACACCACCTTCTTTGACGAATTCATCGGCCGCTTCTTTCCGAACATCAGCTACATACACTTCATAGCCTGCACGTCGCAATGAGCCAGCCATACCACGCCCCATTGCTCCAAGACCGATGACTCCAATACGCTTTTCCTGCAAACTCATATCACATCCCTATATTCAAATAAAAAGTGGTATCAGCCCTAGGGCTGATACCACCCAATTAACCCTGTACTACCAATAAATTATCGATTAACCATTTTTGCTGGGAACTTTAATACAGCAAAAGTTCCAATCACTAATACCCCTGAAATAAGATAAAGGCCAATATTAGAAGATCCAGTTGCATCCTTAATCGCACCAATTAAGAATGGTGCCGCAAAGCCAGAAAGATTACCAACGGAGTTAATCGCAGCAATACCCGCCGCCGCCGCAGTGCCAGTCAAGAATGACGTTGGTAAAGCCCAGAACAATGGGGTAGCAGATAAGACGCCTGCCGCTGCCAATGTCAAAAAGGCAATGCAAATTTCAGTATTGCTTGTGCCTGCCAGTGCGCTGCCAGTTAAGCCAATCACACCCATGTACATTGGAATCACTAAATGCCAACGACGCTCGCGCATTTTGTCTGATCGGCGACCAAACCAAATCATGGAAATTACCGCTGCACCATAAGGAATTGCAGTAAATAGACCAATATTAAGGACACCCTTAATACCGGCGGTTTTAATCAAGGTCGGCAAGAAGAATGTTAAACCGTATTGACCCATCACGATGCAGAAGTACACCACAATGCCTAACCAAAGGCGACCGTCTTTGATAACCGCAAGGAAGGAACCATGATCGACTTTTTCACGTTGATCTTCGGCGATGTTGCTAACTAATAATGATTTCTCTGCATCATTAAGCCATTTAGCATTTTTGATGCTGTCGTCCAAATAACAAAAAACCACCACAGCCAAAATTACCGCAGGAATTGCTTCGAGTACAAACATCCACTGCCAACCAGTCAAGCCATTCATACCTGCAACGGACTCCATAATCCAGCCAGATAATGGGCCCCCGATTAAACCAGCCAAAGGAATCGCCGCCATAAAGGTGGAAATAATTTTGGAGCGGCGTGTTGAAGGAAACCAATATGTAAGATACAAAATAATGCCTGGGAAGAAGCCTGCTTCAGCCAAGCCCAGTAAAAAACGCATGACATAGAAACTAGTCGGAGTAGTTACAAACATACACCCACCAGAAATAATCGCCCAGGTGACCATAATGCGAGCAATCCAAACCCTTGCTCCCACTTTATGCAAAATAATATTACTTGGTACTTCAAAAAGGAAATAGCCTAGAAAGAAAACACCAGCACCGAATCCGTACACCGCCTCACTAAAACCCAAGTCACCCAACATCTGTAATTTAGCGAAACCCACGTTTACACGATCCAGATAAGCCACGATGTAGCAAATCATTAACAAGGGCATGATTCGCCAAGCAACCTTTTTATAGGTTTGATCTTCGAAGATGCTCGGAATCGCCTGATTTGCAATAGTCATTACTGCCTCCTCCATTTTCTAGGTTGGGGGAAATCCCACCCAGCTTGTTTTAATTTCTAAATACCAGTTTTCAATAAGGATACCATTGGCAGAACGTAAGCCTGTCAACTATATCCAACTATCACTTACCCTAAGCAATTCAGGGCTTAAAGCCTAATATATTGCCTTGTAAGTTTGTTCTGGGCCATTCCTTGTTCTAAGCTCCAAGCTCAGATGCAAACTTGACCAAAATCAAGTTTATTTTGTCTTATTTAAGGCGCTGACAAGCCAAGGTACGGTGGCCCCTGCTTTCTCAGACTGAATGGCATGTCCATAGATTTTTTGCGTAGCATCTGCTGCCACTGAAAATGCGCCGAGCTCTTTGACCATCGCACCGTAATAACCTAGATCTTTTACTGCATTCTCCAATGTAAATTGAAAGCTAGCATCATCACCAGATTGAATAAATCCCTTCATACGATTTAGAATGGCGCCATTACCAGCCCCCGTTTCCAGAACCTCTAGTAAGACTCCGGCATCCACATTAGCCAACTTGGCACAAGCTGCCGCTTCTGCCAATACACTGGCATAACCCAAAGCGACAAAATTATGAATGAGTTTTAAGCGATGGCCAGAACTCAAGGAGCCTGCATACACAATATTTTCTGTAAAGCACTTCAGAATGGGCCGGCACTGATCTAGCAAATCAGGGTGACCGCCCACCAATACATTCAGCCGTCCTTCAAGCGCCTCCTTAGGAGTTCTGGTCATGGGTGAATCAAGATAAAAACCACCGGCATCTTGAATAGCCCGTGCAACTTTCAAGGTAGATTCAGGAATCGCGGTGCTCAAGTCAATCAAGATGGTACCTGGAAGCAAATTAGCTAGCACCCCATCTACCCCAAATATGACTTCCTCAACTTGCGCACTTCCTGTTAAGCACAGCAGAATTACTTCGGAATTCTTTGCCACTTCAGCAATTGAACTAAGTGGCTTAGCACCCTGAGCAATCACATCATATTGCGAACTTTTAACAGAGCGCTGCAAAAAAGACAAAGGGAAACCAGCTTTTAATAAGTTAATACCAATACCTCGCCCCATCATTCCAAGGCCAATGATTCCAATTTTTTTCATCGTTACAAAGTCTTCAAGTCATCTTCAATATAGGCTTTGATAATACTTTCGAAGTTGGCATCTGCCTTCAATCCTAAGGACTTCGCCCTGCTGGCATCCCATGCGCCCGGCCAACTTCTGACAATTGCCTCTACTTTGCTATCAGGCTCCACCGAAATACGAGCAGCCACTTCATCACCAGAAATCTTGCGAAGCGATTCAATCATCTCACCAACAGTTACCGAAACGCCTGGCAAATTAATCGACTTATTCAAACCCAAAACGCTTGAATGTAAGTCATGGCCAGCAATTAAAGATTCGATAGCATAGCGTGGGGACAGCAACCAAATACGCAAGTCGGGTGATGCAGGGCAGATGGATGGCTTGCCATTTAATGGCTCACGAATAATCCCACTAGCAAATGAAGACGCCGCTTTATTAGGCACCCCAGGTCGAACACTGATAGTCGGTAAACGCAAAACCCTACCATCTACAAAACCCTTGCGGGTATAGTCATTTAATAAAAATTCACTAATGGCTTTTTGCGCCCCATAGGAAGACTGGGGATTGAGCGCAGTCGTATCCAATACCATTTCCGGCAAAACACCACCATAGACGGCTACTGAGCTAGTGAAAATGATTTTGGGCTTATGCCCTGCACTTCGACAGGCTTCCAATAAAAGCCTTGCTGCATCCAAATTAATGCGCATACCAAGATCAAAATCAGCTTCCGCCTGCCCGCTCACAATGGCGGCTAAATGGAAAACTGACTGAATATCAGCTTTGATTAAACGCTGCATCAGCTGGGGATTAGAGATATCACCAGCAATCACCTTAATGCGTTGATCGCCAAAATCATTTGCCTCTACAACATCAATCAGTAGCAGTTGATCGATTTTTTGGTCAACCCCATCCGAATCTTTTAAAGATCCACGAACTAGCAATTGTTTAGCGAGCTTTTGGCCTAAAAAACCGGCGCCGCCAGTAATGAGTACTTTCATAATGACTATCTATCGTTAAGGTTGAGCGGGTTTTATTATGGATTATGCTCTTAATGGTTTATGCGGATGAAGGGGTTCGAGTAAACTGCGAATCTTTCACCTTATACATAATATATATTGAGACATAGCATTGAATAAAGAAACCAAAGGAATTTGGCTTGGGCTTGTGGGCATCATTATTTTTAGCATGACCTTGCCGGCTACAAAAATTGCCGTTCCTGAGTTTGGGGCAATACCCGTTTCCTTTTATCGAGCCTCCATCGCTGGAATTGCTGCACTCATATATGTGCTGATATCCAAGATACCGTTTCCAAAAAAACAAGCTCTTTTACCACTAGGTATTATTGCCGCCCTGATTTCTTTTGCATTTCCGATATCCATAGCAATTGCCATGCAAGATCTACCCTCATCCCATGGAGGCATTGTCTTAGGAATTTCGCCGCTGTTAACTGCTTTATTTGCCACGCTGCGCTTTAGCGAAAGACCCTCACGTGCCTTTTGGATCACCGCCCTCATTGGTAGCGGCCTTGTTTTATTGTTTTCAATTCAACAAAGTAGCGGTGGCCTACAGACCAGCGATCTTGCCCTTATTTTTGCGGCGATAACAGCTTCATATGGCTATGCTGAGGCTGGCAATTTATCTCAGAAAATGGGCGGTAAACAAGTCATCTCTTGGGTGGCAATCACCTCCCTCGTAGTCAGTCTGCCGGTAACGCTCTTTTATATCTTTAAGGCTGGCGCTGGCCCGCGCCCCCTTAGTGAGGTATCAGCGCAAGCTTGGTATGCCCTCTTGCTCGTGAGTCTTTTATCTGCCTATATAGGTAATATTTTTTGGTATACAGGCCTGTCAATAGGCGGCATTTCCCATGTGGGTCAAACTCAACTATTACAACCATTTTGCACGCTAGCGCTCTCGAGTCTTTTTCTATTTGAGCCTGTAACCCTAAGTAACCTCTTTTTTGCCTGCGCGGTTCTGATCGTTGTGGCGATTGGAAAGCGAATGCCAGTAGCAAAAGTTAAGTAGTGATCAGACTGGTGGCGAAAACATCATTCTGAGTTTATTTTTCAGGCCAGGGGTTTTAAAAACCTTGGATATCAGATCACGCCATACTCTGAAAACTACCTCGACTGGATTGCTGGAGTAATTTGGATGAGTCAGCCCATAGACTATCTCCTCCCCTTCCTGCTTGATAGCGTAAGTTCCAAAGAAGCGATCAAACAGTATCAAGATGCCGCCATAATTCTTATCTAGATAAATAGAGTTACTAGCGTGGTGTACGCGATGGGCTGCTGGGGTATTTAAAATTCCCTCCAAGATTCCTAAACGGCCAATTAATTTGGTGTGTAGCCAAAACTGATACATCAAATTGATGGAGAGCATCGTGAAAACCAAAATGGGTGAAAAGCCAATGAGTACAAGTGGCAGAAAAAAGACCCAGGTAAAAGATAAGAATGGCATCCAGCCAAGACGATAAGCTGCCGACAGGGTCATCTCATTGGGTGAATGATGTGTGCTATGAGTGGCCCACATCAAAAACACCTCGTGTGAGGCGCGGTGATACCAGTAATAGCAAAACTCTAGACCTACAAATAACGCTGGATAGACCCACCACTCATCTGGCATGGTGTAGAAACGATACCGCCAAACAAAACTGGCCATCACTCCCTGTATCAATAGACGATTAATAATGCCGGTCAATTGATGACCCAAGCCAACACCTAAAGAGGTTGCACTCTCTCGCCATGGATAGCGCTTATGAAATTGCTTCTTGTAGAAATAAGACTCCAGAACAATCGCCAATGCGACTAATGGAAGAAAAAAGGTCAGCTGATAGCTAGCGAAATACTGCTCCATAGCTATTTAACGACTATCAGCCATCTTGGTAATTTGCTCCAAAGTCACATAGCCTCTGTTTTGCGTATCAATATCACTAAAGTGTGCAGCAACTCTTGGCATGCCAGCTTGCGCCTCAGCTAAAGTTAACTTGCCATCCTGATTGACATCGGCGGCTTTGAACTTCGCGGCTAACTCTTGATTTAACTTCGCATCATCGGCATATACAGAAAAACTCAGAGTCAAAAACGCGCAGCAAAGTACTTTACTCAATACAGGCATATTTTTACGAAAGAAATTCATTCAATACCTCTTTATTGCTGAGCGGAGAGCTTCATAGCAGCAACAACAACCTTCTTGGCCATTTCCACAAAAGATTCCACTGAACCAGATACTGTACGGAAAGATTCACCTTCAACAGTAATCAATCCTTCACCAAGCAATTGATTGCTTTGGCTATCGGTAATTTTGTTCTCCACCACTAAAGCTGGAGTCTTAGCATTAACGCCGCCAGCATAAGCAGCGGCATTTGCAGCTAAACCAATTGGCGTGAAATTCCATGGCTGCAAGCTATTGGCAGAAGCTTCAGCACCAGTAATTCCGACTGAAATACGCGCAACACCAGGGCCTGGCTTGCTAACAATCTTGATATTGCCCTTGCCCATGACTGCTTGGACCATCGAATCTTGCAAAGCGATCTTTGCCTGAATCAAACTCTCGGCAGTAATATTTTGCGTAGGCGCCTGATTGAGGTAGATGGGTTCAATGATGACTGCAGTGTAAGCAGTAGGATTAACTGCTTCATTGCGATAACGCCAGACACGAGTGCCGCTAGGTGTATTTGGGACGGCTTGCAGCAAAGTGTAATTTGGCAAGAAACCAGACTGAGGCATCGCTTGCGTCATCATTTTTGGTACATTACTGCAGGCAAATAAAGTGAGGCCAACGGAGGATACAGCTACCAACTGAGCAAGTTTGCTAAATTTCATGAAAGCCTTTTCGAGATAACTACAAAGAAAAAAGAAGGATACGCTAGAACTAGTAAAGATTAACGGCTAAGCAAAAAATCATTTACTTCATTGACTCATTTAATTTAACATTACCCCACTCATTGTGGCGTACTTCTAACGCAATCAACGTAGTACTCGCTATGTCCGTCTACTTCGCCTTTTACAAGCCCGTGGATATCAGTCTCAAATCCTGGAAACTTCATGTTGAAGTCTCTTGCGAAATAGAGATAGTCGATGATCCGTTTATTAAAGCGCTCACCTGGTATCAGCAAGGGAATTCCTGGAGGATATGGCGTTACCAACATGGCGGTAATGCGATCCTCTAATTTATCCAAAGGCACGCGATCGACTTCTTTGTGAGCCATCTTGGCCCAAGCTTCTGAAGGCATCATCGCTGGAACCATATCGGAGGTGTACATCTCGGTAGTCATACGTGCTACATCGCGACTCTTATAGAACTCATGAATCTGTTGGCAAATATCTTTTAAGCCAACACGCTCGTAGAGTGGGTGCTTGGCCACAAACTCGGGCAAAACTTTCCACAAAGGCGCGTTCTTATCAAAGTGATCCTTAAACTGTTGCAACTCAGTCACCAAGGTATTCCAGCGGCCTTTGGTAATGCCGATGGTGAACATAATAAAGAATGAATATAAGCCACACTTCTCCACGATCACACCATGCTCAGCTAAATACTTAGTCACGATGCTTGCAGGGATGCCCGTGGAGCCAAAGTTGCCCTCAATATCTAAACCTGGTGTAACCACCGTCGCCTTGATGGGGTCAAGCATGTTGAAGTCTTTAGCAAGATTGCCAAAGTCATGCCAACTAGCATTGGGCTCCAACACCCAATCAGAGCGCTCGCCAATACCTTCTTCAGCGAGATGATCTGGACCCCAAACCTTAAACCACCAGTCAGAACCAAACTTATCATCCACCTCGCGCATGGCACGCCGGAAGTCCATTGCCTCAGCAATCGATTCTTCAACCAGTGTTGTACCACCAGGTGATTCCATCATCGCCGCTGACACGTCACACGACGCAATAATAGCGTACTGTGGACTAGTGGAGGTATGCATCAGGTAGGCTTCATTGAAGCAATCACGATCAAGCTTTGTATCCTCAGCATCTTGCACCAATACTTGTGAGGCTTGTGACAGACCCGCCAACAACTTATGAGTTGACTGGGTCGCAAACATCAAACTCTTCTTAGTGCGCTTGCGATCAGAACCAATGGCATGCATATCTTTGTAGAAGGGATGGAATGCAGCATGTGGCAACCAAGCTTCATCGAAATGCAAAGAATCTACCTTGCCGTCAAGCATTTCTTTGATCATCTCAACGTTATAGACAATGCCGTCATAAGTACTTTGCGTCAGCGTCATCACGCGTGGCACAACATTCTTATCTTTAATGAAGGGGTTGGCATCAATTTTTTTCTTGATGTTTTTCCACTCAAACTCTTCTTTAGGAATGGGGCCAATAATGCCAAGGTGGTTACGGGTTGGCATCAAGAAAATGGGGATCGCACCCATCATGGTGATGGAATGAATCACTGACTTATGGCAGTTGCGGTCTACTAGGACAACGTCACCCGGGGCAACCGTGGAATGCCAAACAATCTTATTGGAAGTTGATGTGCCATTGGTCACAAAGAACAAATGGTCTGCATTGAAAATACGGGCAGCATTGCGTTCGCTCTGCAAGACGGGGCCAGTGTGATCCAGCAGTTGACCCAATTCTTCTACAGCATTACAGACGTCTGCACGCAGCATGTTCTCACCAAAGAACTGGTGGAACATACGACCCACAGGACTCTTCAAGAAAGCTACACCACCAGAATGGCCAGGACAGTGCCAAGAATAAGAGCCTTCTGAGGCGTAATTGGTTAAGGCGCGGAAGAATGGCGGTGCTAATGAATCCAAGTACACCTTCGCTTCACGAATAATGTGGCGTGCTACAAATTCTGGGGTGTCTTCATTCATGTGAATAAAGCCATGCAACTCACGCAAGATATCGTTAGGCATATGGCGTGAAGTACGAGTCTCGCCGTACAAAAAGATTGGGATATCTTCATTACGCTTGCGTACTTCAGTAATAAAGGCACGTAGATTATTCAATGCAGGTAAATCATGATCTTCTGAATCGGAGATAAATTCTTCATCATCAATCGAAACAATAAAACAAGAGGCGCGTGAGGCTTGTTGCGCAAAAGAAGTAAGATCGCCATAACTCGTGAGACCGATCACTTCCATGCCCTCGGTTTCAATAGCTTCCGCTAAGTCACGAATACCCGATCCCGAAATATTCTCGGAACGAAAGTCTTCATCAATAATGATGATTGGGAAACGAAATTTCATAAAAAATCCCCTGCTAACTTATCCGAAGTATTCGGAGTCCACTTTTCAAAATTAGCCAGATCAATAACCCGACCACCATCTGGCGAAACCGTGACTATATCTACAAATGTCGCATTTTGCTGAACATCTTTTGGTAAATACACATGGCGCGCATAAACCTGGTTAGCAAGGCTCTCATGGTACCCAGTAAATGTGACCAATAAATGCCATTGCTGGTTCTCAGACCCTTGCGCCAGGCACTCTGTCAGCAGACTGTCATCATCTAAGCTGTGCATGGCAGTCCAAGTCAAAGAAAAGACCGGACTTTCAGATCTATGAAGGGGTAATTCCAGCGATCTGCGATAACGCTCACCCTCAGCAGTCATGCTTTCAGCAATGAGCCAAAGACGTAACTGAGCCTCAACAATATGAGAGCTTCTACCATTAGCTACTCGGAACTTAAATGTTTTCACACCATCATGAGTACCCACTACAGCAACTTTTGAAAAGTGCACACCGGCAGTTGGGCGAGTAAACCGCGCGAAGGCTAAACCAGTGGTTAATGCTGAGTAAACAATTCCAAAAAAAGCTTCGAACGTCACAATTGAATTAGGCCAATGCCCTACAGGCGTCATCTGACCATATCCAATGGTCGCCATAGTCTGAACGCTAAAGTAAAAAACATCGATTAGTGCGCCGGGAGCGGTATTGGTGATCGCACCAGGACCACAAGCTAAGTAAGCAAAAGCAAATAAAAGATTGGTGCCTAAATATACACAGATCACCAGCAATAAAAACTTAGCCCAAGTGGTGCCCAGTAACCAGTGATAGAAATCGTTCTCTGGTCGCGCTAAAGATGAGCGCGTTAAAGTGGCGCGATAGTCCTCAAGGTTAATCCGCGTAGGGCGGCGACCAAAACGAAAATCGTCCACTGCTATAGATGACTTAGGTCTTAGGCAGGGTCACGCCCCGCTGACCTTGATACTTGCCGCCACGATCTTTATAGGATGTGCCGCAAACCTCATCACTCTCAAAGAACAACACTTGAGCGCAACCTTCACCCGCATAAATCTTTGCAGGCAATGGCGTGGTATTGGAGAACTCTAAAGTGACATAGCCTTCCCACTCCGGCTCAAAGGGGGTGACGTTCACAATAATTCCGCAACGTGCATAGGTGCTCTTACCAACGCAAACAGTCAGTACACTACGTGGGATCTTGAAATACTCCACTGTTCTTGCCAAGGCGAATGAGTTTGGTGGAATGATACAAACGGGGCCTTTGAAATCGACAAAGGATTTGTCATCGAAATTCTTAGGGTCAACAATAGTGCTATTGATATTGGTGAAGATCTTGAATTCATCTGCGCAACGAATATCATAGCCATAGCTTGAAGTGCCATAACTGACGATCTTGTTGCCGGCGGCGTCTAGGCGAACTTGTCCAGGTTCAAATGGGCTGATCATGCCTTGCTCGCCCATGCGGCGGATCCAGTGGTCTGATTTAATAGTCATGGCGGAATTGTAAAACCTTAGCCTACCAATTCCCATCAATTTATAGGGGTGAAGACTAGCCGACCTTGTTAAAAATGACCCGCTCAGGGGCGTTGTAGATCTCGAAATGCTTCCCAGAGCAGCGAGATAGGAGTGTGAGATTGGTTTTGCGGGCTAGATCGAGCCCCATCAGCGTTACCCCGGACCGGGTGAGTAAGAACGGGATTCCCATCTGGACCCCCTTAATGACCATCTCTGAGGTCAGGCGCCCTGTTGTAAAGAAGACCAAATCTCGACCCAGCAGATTGTCCAGCCACATTAAGCCAGAAATAGAGTCCACCGCATTGTGGCGTCCCACATCCTCAATAAAATACAGCATGCGAACTTGGTGATCTCCTAGGCGCTCAAAGACAGCGCAGGCATGGACCGAGCCAGACTTCTTATAAATGGTATCGTGCAAGCGGATGGCATCCACCAATTCGACGATCGCTTCTTGGGCAAGCTCAGGGCCGTCGGGTAAACGAATCTGAGCCATCTCCTCAATCAGACCGCCAAACATGGTCCCCTGGCCACAACCGGTGGTCACTACCCGCTTGCTGGTGAGGGCATCAATATCGACCGAACTGCGTCGCGTCTTCACGGCCGCTGAATCTGTCTCCCAGTCCACCTGAATACTCTCAATATCGTCAATAGACTCCACCAAACGCTGATTACGCAAGTAACCTAGCACCAAGGCCTCGGGAGCACTACCCAAGGTCATTAAGGTAACAACCTCACGCTTATCCAAATAAATGGTTAAAGGGCGTTCTCCAGGGATATGAGTGGTTTTTAGGCGCCCTGCTGCATCCAATACCTCCACCTCATGCACTAGGGGCACGGAGGCACTGGACATCTGGATTTTGTGGGGTAAAGCCATAAAACATCTTTTTAATTGGATTCAAATCAGTATTCACTTTAACCGCAGACTAAAATTAGCGCTCAAGTAAACCCTAAGCACCATAATCTTGTCTTCAGTTTATAGATTTCATTCTTACCGCATTTATTTTTTAAGTTAGCTCATGAGTAGTCCAAACCGTCGCCTTCTTGTTACCTCCGCCTTGCCGTATGCCAATGGTCAAATCCATATCGGGCATTTGGTGGAATATGTACAAACTGATATTTGGGTGCGTTACCAAAGAATGCGCGGTCATGAGGTCCACTACGTTGGTGCCGACGACACCCATGGCACCCCAATCATGCTGCGAGCTGAAAAAGAAGGTATTACTCCAAAGGAGTTAATCGCCAATGTTTGGAAAGAGCATAAGCGTGATTTTGATGACTTTTTGATTTCATTTGATAACTACTACACAACTGATAGCCCAGAGAATGAAAAGTTAGCTCAAAGCATTTACCTTAAGCTACGCGATGCAGGTCTCATTGAGATGCGCGCGATTGAGCAAGCCTACGATCCCATTAAAGAAATGTTCTTGCCCGATCGCTTCATTAAAGGTGAGTGTCCTAAGTGTGGAGCTAAAGACCAATACGGCGACTCTTGTGAAAAGTGTGGCGCAACATACTCTCCTACTGATCTAAAGAACCCTTTCTCCGTAGTGAGTGGTGCAACGCCAATCAAAAAAGTGTCTGATCACTATTTCTTTAAACTTTCTGATCCACGTTGTGAGACCTTCTTGCGCGAATGGACTCAAGTGAAAACACCTTTGCAACCTGAAGCTCGCAACAAGATGAAAGAGTGGGTTGGCCAACCAGGTGAAAGCAAATTGAGTGACTGGGACATCTCCCGAGACGCCCCTTACTTCGGCTTTGAAATACCAGACGCACCTGGTAAGTACTTCTATGTATGGCTTGATGCCCCGATTGGCTACTACGCCAGCTTCCTCAATTACTGCCAGACTAAGGGCTTGGACTTTAATGAGTGGGTTAATCCGGATACGACCACCGAGCAATATCACTTCATCGGTAAAGATATTTTGTACTTTCACACTCTCTTTTGGCCGGCAACTTTGGAATTTTCTGGCTATCGTACGCCCACCAATGTTTTTGCTCATGGCTTCCTAACTGTTGACGGTGAAAAGATGAGCAAGTCACGCGGCACTCTCATCTCAGCACACAGCGTCATTGAGTGCGGCTTCAATCCTGAGTGGTTCCGTTACTATTTCGCCACGAAACTCAACGACAGCATGGAGGATTTGGATTTAAATCTTCAAGACTTTGTAGCGAGAGTTAATAGTGACTTACTCGGTAAGTACATCAACATTGCTAGTCGTAGCGCTGGATTTTTAGTCAAACGTTTTGGTGGTGTGGTTTCTGATGAGGCAATGAATAGTCCTTTACTTGGTGAGATTAGAATTGCAAGTGAAAAAATTGTAGCCCTGTATGAGGGTCGTGAATATGCCAAAGCATTGCGCACTATCATGGAGCTTGCTGACAAGGTCAATGCTTTTGTTGACACCAATAAACCTTGGGAAATAGCCAAAGACCTGGCACGAGAAGCAGATCTCCAGCGCGTATGTAGCGTCACATTAGAAGCCTTCAGAATGCTTAGCCTGTATTTAAAGCCAGTCTTGCCACAGGTTGTGGCTGGAGTTGAGGGCTTTTTATCATTGCCGCCAATGGATTGGAATGCTGTAAATACCCCTCTTTCCAGCAAAAACCCAATTAATGCCTACAAGCACCTCATGACCCGTGTAGAGACCCCTCAAATTGAGGCTTTGCTAGCTGCAAACCTCTAAAAACCACCTATTTCAGTCAAGCAGAGGAAAAGTCGACTGAGCTGAATGAAAAATCGTTAATAATGATAGTTCTAGCCCCGTTGTATTCTTGGGGTAACTTTTATAAGTTATTGAATTAATTAAGAATTTTAGGAAATATGATGGCACGTTATCAATCCGAATTCACCCAGTTCTTAAATGAACTCAAATCCGAGAAGCCACACCTCGAGGCTGATCAGCAAGCTGGTCACTCACTCCTCTGGGATAAAGAGCCACTAAGCACCGAAGATTTACGTCGCGCAAAAGTAGCGAAATTGAAGCAACGCGCTTACGTTTATTCGAATGACTGAGCCGAGTACACAACCAATATCAGATTTACTAGATAGCACCCCGTCCGTTACGGATGGGATGTCTGCTGCTTTTGCAAAGCTTTATGGAGAGCCTTTATTTAAGCTCCCCACGGATCTCTACATTCCGCCAGATGCGTTGGAAATCTTCCTAGAAGCATTTGAAGGTCCACTAGATCTCTTGCTTTACCTAATTCGCAAGCAAAACTTCAACGTACTCGATATTCCGATGGCGCAGGTTACTCAACAGTACCTCAGCTATATCGACCAAATTCGCCATACTAATTTAGAGCTCGCCGCTGAATATCTTCTAATGGCAGCGATGCTAATTGAAATTAAATCACGCATGCTGCTGCCGATGAAAAAAGCAGATAGTGATGAAGAAGTGGATGATCCACGTGCAGAGCTGGTACGTCGCTTGCTTGAGTATGAGCGCATGAAACTTGCCGCGCAAGAAATTGATCGGATTCCACAACATGGTCGTGACTTCCAAATAGCGCATGGCTATGTCGATACTACGGTAGCTGTTACCTGGCCTGAAGTGAATGTAGATGACTTGCAAATGGCTTGGCGTGATGTTTTGCACCGCGCCACACTCAACCAACATCACACTATTACTCGCGAAGCTTTATCAGTGCGAGACTTTATGACACGTATTTTGCGTCGCTTACAAAGCACACGCTTCGTTGAGTTTGGCGAATTATTCGAAGACGCTATTAATTCAGGTGGTGGAGTGGCGGTAGTGATTGTTAACTTCATTGCAATGCTTGAGCTTTCACGCGAAGCTCTAGTTGAAATTACCCAGGCTGAGCCCTACGCGCCAATTTATGTGCGCCTTGCTTACACCCCTGTTGCATGAAAATCATTAGCGACATTCAGGAATTAAGAGCTCACTTGCGTGGCCAAAACCGCGCCTCTTTTGTTCCAACGATGGGCAATCTGCACGAGGGCCACCTCTCTCTAATGCGCCTTGCCAGGCAACATGGCGACCCTGTAGTAGCGAGTATCTTTGTGAATCGCTTGCAGTTTGGGCCTAACGAAGATTTTGATAGCTACCCCCGCACAATGCAGGCTGACATCGACAAACTCGAAAAAGAAGGTGTTTATATTCTGTTTGCCCCTACTGAGCGGGACTTGTATCCACAACCGCAAGAGTACCGCGTAGATCCACCGCAACAACTTGGCGATATCCTTGAGGGTGAATTTCGTCCCGGCTTCTTTAAAGGCGTTTGCACTGTAGTGCTTAAGCTTTTTTCTTGTGTTCAACCAAAGGTTGCTGTATTTGGCAAAAAAGATTACCAGCAACTGATGATCATTCGTCAGATGGCAAAACAATTTGCCCTACCAGTCGACATCATCCCTGCTGAAACGATTCGCGCGGAAGATGGTCTGGCCCTCTCATCGCGCAATGGTTACCTCTCTACCGCAGAACGTGCCGAGGCCCCCGAACTACAAAGATTACTCAATGAAGTGCGCAATCAAGTCTTGGACTTAAAAGAACGCAATATTGAGGCGCTATCTGCGATTGAAAAAAGGGCTGTTGCTCAATTAGCTAGCCGTGGCTGGGAACCCGATTACATTGCCATTCGTCAACAGGGTGACTTAGCACCATCCAACAATGAAAACTTACAAGCGGGTGAGCCTTTGGTGATCCTCACCGCAGCCAAGTTGGGCAAGACTCGCTTAATTGATAACTTAGAAATCTAAGTAGTCTTAGCAGGGCATTTTCCTCTCAGTAAAGAATTAAATAAACTGGAATCATTCTGAATGATTTCCAAGGGTTGGCTCTGAGAATGATGGCCATTAGTCAATAAGATCTCCTCATAACTAAGTCTCAAATTGTTGACTTGAATATACTGAGGTCTAACCAATATCAAAGGAGTAGTCATGAAACGTTTTGGGCGCAATCTATTGCTGGTCATTGCCTGCAGCTCTCTTTACTCCTTGGCTACTAAGGCCGCCCCTGCGGTCCTGCCATTTTATGTTACAACTTCCCAGATAAAACCTGAAGGCAAACTCGGGCAGGTGGTGAAGAAGGAAAAAGTAGCGACGGAGATACCTGGTGCTCAATCTTGGCGTATCGCTTACATTTCTTCAGATGTGAATGATCTCAAAACGATTTCAACAGGTCTATTGATTGCGCCAGTTGGTCAAGCTCCGAAGGAGGGTCGCCCAATCGTTTCCTGGTCTCACGGTACGACAGGTAGCGCTCAAAATTGTGGCCCTTCGCAACAACTTAATCCAGCTGTGCCTTTAAATGAATACTACCTAATGAATGGGAATTCTTGGGAGGATTACGGCGTCCTATCCGTCGTTGAATTAATCAAGGAGGGTTATGTTGTTGTAGCCACTGATTATCAAGGGCTTGGTGGCGGTGGTAAGCACCAATATGCCGTTGGGCAAACACAAGGTCGGGATGCGATCAATGCAATTCGTGCAGCAGGTGCTATTAAGGAAACGGGTGCTGGTAAGAAGGCCTTACTTTACGGATGGTCCGAGGGTGGCTACTCGGTTCTCTCTGCCGGCGGCTCTATAAACTATCTAGCCAAAAAAGGGACTGCCTTTGATGGTATCGAGCTCGTTGGCGTTGTCGCCTTATCTCCGGTGAATGTATCGGGAGTTGCCCAAGTTGCCTTGAGCAGTAGTGCGAATTCAGAACAAGCCTTGGAAAAAATCTCTGCCCCATTGTCACAAAATATTTTTATGTGGGGTCATTTAGCGGGAATGATGTACGGCTTACAGGCGGCATACCCTGAAAAGCTACAACTGACTGATTGGTTTACCCCTGAGGGTGCTAAGGTGTTTGATGTACTCTCAAACAATAAATGTTTTCATGTCTTAAGTGACTCATTGACGTACAGTTATGGCGATAATTACAAATCTTTATTAAAACCAATACCAAGCAATGCCAAAGCATGGATTGATGCACTGATTGCTGGTGGAGTACCAAATAATGCGCCCGCTGTACCAGTACTCATGTTTCGCGGAACAAAAGATGCTGTTCCTAAGCCAATGGTTGATATATACGAAGCTCAGATGTGCAAAATGGGTGGCAATGTGAAGCATATTGAGCTTGACGGGGCAACCCACTTCACTAGCCCGGTAGAGGCGCAGAAAACTTTCTTACCTTGGATTAAAGATCGCTTTGCCAATAAGCCAATTGCAAATGGGTGTCCAAAAAGCTAGCGGATCTTAATGTGATAAATTGCCATGTCTGATGGAAAAAACCACCTTTTGAACTGACCCCCTTGGTTGGACCTATGTCCAACCAAGGGAGTTTTCTTTAGCCAGCCCCTTTGGGTCGATGGCGGTCATGAAATGAATACTGTACCGCTCTACATTAGAGCGCGAAGAACTGACCCACTTCGAGATTTAATTCTTTAGCCAACTCTGCGCCGGTGACTTTTCCAGTGGCACCCTTAGCCTTTAACACTTCAATCTGTCCACCATGACAACTCACGAAGAATGAATCAAGGGTAATTTGCGTAATCTCAGCCGGCCTACCTTTTACGGCGCTGAAAGTTTGTGCAACATGTTTGTGGCAATCATAAATCTGCACCTTTTGCTCACCAAACTTTGTCCATGCCCCTGGCGCAGGATTGGCAGCTCGTATCAAGTTATAGATTTGGAAAACGTGGCTTGCCCAATGAATGTGCGCAGCGCTTGCATCAAACCAGCCTTCATAGTTTGCTTGCGATTCATCTTGCGCTACTTCGACATGCTTTTCTGCCACCACCAGATCTGCAGCTTCAAGCAAAGCTTTAATCCCGGCTGGGAATAGATGATCGAAGTAAATTTTTCCAAGAGTGTCATCTGGTCTAATTAGCACTTCTTTTTGCAAAATTACTGTACCCTCATCCAAACCATCGCTTGGACGGAAGATCGTTAATCCAGTCTTTGCTTCACCTAGAGCAATTGCCCAATTAATGGCGCTAGGGCCCCGATACTTTGGTAATAAGGATGGGTGATATTGAATAGTGCCGTGACGTGGGATCTTGACCAACTCTTGAGGCACGAACTGCAATACATAAGCCATGACGCAGATGTCAGCCTTGCTATCAATCATGGCTTGGGCAGCTTCAGGGCTTTTTAAAGAAGAAAATTGCAAAGGATTTAACCCTCTTGCAATCGTTGCTTCTTTCAACACCTCTGGTTTACTTGATTTAGGATTATCAGGAGGGCAAAAGACCGCAACCACTTCATCGCCGCGATCCAAAAAAGCCTCTAAAGCGGCCTTCCCAAAATCTGCACTTCCAATAAGGGCAACCCGCATCTTAGATCACCTTATCGTGACGTAATGAGATCAACTCATCAGTTGTAAAACCAAGCTCACTGAGAATTTCATCAGTATGTTCGCCAAGCAATGGTGAACGCGTCACAACCGTTTCACTATCAGACATCTTGATTGGATTACCTACGGTCAAATACTTGCCACGAATCGGATGATCCACCTCAACTACAGTTCCAGTATCGCGCAATGATTGCTCTTCAGAAATTTCTTTCATCGACAGAATTGGGCCACAAGGAACGTCATATTTGTTCAAAACATCCATCACTTCAAACTTGGTTAAAGTCATGGTCCACTTCTCGATCTCAGCAAAGATTTCCATCAGGCGTGGCAAACGCGCCATAGCAGAAGAGAAGTTGTGGTCAGTGATCCAGTCTTCACGACCAATGACTTTACAAATCGCCTCCCATACTGGAGCCTGAACAACTACATAGATGTAGGAATTGGGATCCGTCTCCCAGCCTTTACACTTCAAAATCCAACCAGGCTGGCCACCACCAGAGGCATTGCCAGCGCGGGGTACGGAATCTCCAAACTCACCATTTGGGTACTGGGGATACTCTTGCATCGTGCCATTACGTTCTAAACGCTGTTGATCACGCAACTTCACGCGGCACAAATTCAAGACGGAATCTTGCATTGCAGCCAACACTTTTTGGCCCCGGCCAGAATGGGTGCGCTGATATAGCGCAGTCACGATCCCCAAAGCTAAATGCAAACCGGTACCGCTATCACCAATTTGAGCACCCGTCACCATCGGAGGGCCATCATCAAAACCAGTGGTTGACGCTGAGCCACCAGCACACTGAGCGACGTTCTCATAAACCTTGCAATCCTCGTATGGGCCAGGGCCAAAACCTTTAACAGAGGCCATGATCATCATCGGATTTAATTCTTGAATCCGTTCCCAAGTAAAACCCATGCGATCTAATGCACCAGGAGCAAAGTTTTCTACCAAAACGTCGCACTCTTTAATAAGGCGCTCCAGAATTTCTTTACCTTTTTGGGTTTTGGTATTCACAGTAATAGAACGCTTGTTGTGGTTCAGCATCGTGAAATACAAGCTATCAGCATCAGGAATATCGCGCAATTGACTGCGAGTAGCATCACCCTCACCCGATTTTTCTACTTTAATAACATCAGCGCCAAACCAAGCTAATAACTGAGTACAAGTCGGCCCTGATTGAACATGTGTGAAGTCGAGGATTTTCACCCCCTCTAGTGCTTTTGCCATGGTTTAAGTCCTAATAAGATTGAAATTTTGAATTAAGCCAATTTTACCAGTGGGAAATTGGTACAAATCAAGGATGCCCAGGTTTTGGGCATGATTGCTGCTAAGGCCTTGTATTTACAGCCTTGTGTTCAGTGTATTGAGCTAAGACTGAGGATTTTCAAGATCAGACACGCGTTTTTTCAGGGCTCGCTCTTCGGCAAATCGCTCGGTTTCATCACGAATGACAGCAGCCACCCCTGTGGCTTTGTGATTTTCATCAAAAAGCATACCCACAGTAAACGCAATTGATAAAGCACGTCCATCCTTGTGCTTTGCGGGGACCTTCAATAAAGAAGTGCCATAACGAGTTGTACCAGTAGCCATGGATTTGCTGTAACCCTCGTTATGCCTCTGACGCTGACGTTCGGGAACGATCAGGTCAAGTGTGTTTCCTAACGCCTCGGCTTCAGAATAGCCAAAAATGCGTGTAGCGGCAGCACTCCAAAGCACAATTTTTTCATTGGCATCAGACACAATCACTGCATCACCAATGCAATCAAATAGTTTATGGAGATTGATGGATGTTTTCATACGTTTAGTCTAAAGACTTTTCCAGGTGGATAGGAAATTAATGGTTAAAAAAAGGCGCTCACTAGGAGCGCCTTAAAGCTTGTACAAATTAATGCTTTGTAATTATTAAACTGCCTTGGCTGTATGCAACTTAGCGATGTCATCAGCACTATATCCGAGGTCAGCCAATACTTCATCAGTGTGCTCGCCCAAGACTGGTGATGGACCAACTTCGATCTCCAAATCAGAGAATTTGATTGGGCTGCCAATTGTCAAATATTTACCGCGTACTTTGTGATCAACCTCAACAATTGAGCCACTCTTGCGCAAGTCTGGTGAGTTTGCCAATTCCTTCATTGACAATACAGGCGCGCAAGGAATATCAAACTTGCGAAGAATGTCCACAGCTTCGTATTTAGTCTTGTCTTTGAGCCACTCTTCAATAGTTGCAAAGATGTCAAAAATCTTATCTTGACGAGCTTCTGCAGTCATATAAGCTGGATCAGTTGCCCACTCTGGCTTGCCAATTGCTTTGGTAATTGGCTCCCAAGCGTGACCTTGAATCGTGAAGTAGATGTATGCGTTTGGATCAGTTTCCCAACCTTTACACTTCAAAACCCAACCTGGCTGACCGCCGCCACCAGCGTTACCGCCACGTGGAACGACATCAGAAAATGTGCCGTGTGGATATTGTGGGTACTCTTCGAGGTAACCAATTTTGTCCAAACGTTGTTGATCGCGCAATTTCACGCGGCAAAGGTTCAATACAGCATCTTGCATTGAGCAAGAAACTTTTTGACCTTTGCCAGTCTTTTGACGCTGCATCAATGCAGTCAAAATACCGATTGCCAAGTGCATACCCGTATTGCTATCGCCTAGAGCAGCAGCAGAAACTGTAGGAGGACCATCCCAAAAACCTGTTGTTGAAGCGGCACCACCAGCACACTGAGCAACGTTTTCATACACTTTTAAGTCTTCGTATGAGTGGCCATCGCTAAAACCTTTTACAGAAGCCATGATCATTTTTGGGTTCAATTCTTGAATACGCGCCCAGCTAAAGCCCATACGGTCTAAAGCACCTGGGCCAAAGTTCTCAACCATCACATCAGAAGCTTTGATCATCTTTTCTAAAACTTCTTTACCTTCTTGTGTTTTAGTATCAAGTGTTAAAGAACGCTTATTACCATTCAACATAGTGAAGTACAAAGCGTCAGCGCCTGGGATATCGCGCAACTGGCTACGGGTTACGTCGCCAGAGCCTGGACGCTCTACTTTGATCACGTCAGCGCCGTACCAAGCTAATAACTGGGTGCATGCAGGTCCTGCTTGCACGTGCGTGAAATCGATAATGCGGATTCCGTCTAATGGTTTAGTCATGTTTGTTTCTCCTTAAATGATTACTTAATGTAGTTCTTTAAAATTACGTACCTGCTACTGAATTAATTATTGAATCTATGCTTTTTTGGTAGCGCCGGCAGATGGGTTTAAGTTCGTCAAACGCCCACTCTCTGTACCCGCCGTCTCATCAATCACAGCATTAATCAGAGCTGGTTTGCCAGCTGCAATTGCCTCTGTTAATGCCGCTTCTAATTCAGCTGGAGTAGTGACGTAGTAACCAACGCCACCGAACGCTTCAATCATCTTGTCATAACGAGCGTCTTTAACAAATACGGTTGGGGCAACATCCGCACCGCCCGTTGGATTAACGTCAGTGCCGCGATATACACCATTGTTATTAAAGACAACTGTTGTGATTGGAAGTTTGTAACGGCAAACGGTTTCAAGTTCCATGCCGCTAAAGCCGAAAGCGCTATCACCTTCGACCGCAATCGTTGGGAGCCCGCTAGTGACCGCAGCACCAATGGCATAACCCATGCCGATGCCCATAATGCCCCAGGTACCAGAGTCAAAACGCTTCCGTGGTTTGTACATATCAACGATTGCGCGGCAATAGTCAAGGGTGTTCGCGCCTTCGTTTACCAAGTTCACATCTGGGTTCTTTTTAATCACATCACGAATCACGCGCAAGGCACCATGGAAGTTCATTGGTGTAGTTTCTTTGGCAAGTGTTTCTGCCATCTTGGCTGTATTCTTATCTTTCTTCTCAGTAATCGCGGCGATCCACTCAGCACTTGGCTTAGGAACGGCAGCGATACCTTTCAAGAGCTCGCCGACGCATGAACCAATATCACCGATCAATGGTGCATCGATTTGCACGTTGCTATCAACTTCGTTTGCCTGAATATCAATTTGGATAAATTTCTTAGGATCTTTGCCCCAGGTCTTGCCTTTACCATGTGCCAGCAACCAGTTCAGACGAGCACCAACCAACATGACGGTATCAGCCTCGGCCAAAACAAATGAGCGTGCTGCAGAAGCAGACTGTGGATGGTTATCAGGCAATAAGCCTTTAGCCATCGACATTGGTAAGTAAGGGATGCCAGATTTTTCAATCAATGCACGGATATCTGCATCAGCTTGAGCATAGGCAGCGCCTTTACCCAAGAGGATCAGTGGACGCTTAGCGCCCTTCAATACATTCAAAGCGCGTTCAACAGCATCAGTGGCTGGAATTTGACGTGGCACTGGATCAATTACTTTGAAGATGGATTTCTTAGCTTCTGCAACAGGCATGGTTTGGCTGAGCAGTTGCGCTGGCAAGTCTAAATACACGCCGCCTGGGCGACCAGAAACCGCCGCACGAATCGCACGAGCAAAACCGATGCCGATATCTTCAACATGGTTGATACGGTACGCTGCTTTGCAATACGGCTTAGCTGCATTGAGCTGATCCATCTCTTCGTAATCACCCTGTTGCAAGTCAACGATTTCGCGTTCGCTTGAGCCGCTAATCAAAATCATTGGGAAGCAGTTCACAGTGGCATTAGCAAGTGCTGTTAAACCGTTCAAGAAACCAGGCGCGGAAACCGTCATACAAATACCAGGCTTTTGCGTCATATAACCAGCAATCGCAGCAGCGTTACCAGCATGTTGTTCATGACGGAAACCAATGAAGCGCATTCCTTCAGCTTGAGCTAAACGGCATAAGTCAGTAATGGGAATGCCAACAAGTCCGAAAATCGTGTTGAGATCATTCGTCTTAAGGGCATCAATAACAAGATGGAAACCATCAGTTAATTGTGTATTTTGGTTGTCTGTTGTCATATAAGTTGTTGTTTTAAGTTGTCAGTTGCATCACAAGGCTACAAGCGCCTCACTTGGGCAGAAGTGAATCTTAGGCTCGGGGGTGTGGTTCATCATTGACTTCGGTCAATTTCCCCTGAAATCCAGTAAACCCAAGGGTTAGCGCTTAGATAAAGAGCTCTTTATGCTTGGTTTTAAGGCGGCTTAAAGTCTCTGGAGAGAGATTTAAATAGGCTGCCAACTCTTTTTTGGGGAGGAGCTCAAATAAGTCTTCATATTTACGCAGAAAACGCTCAACTCGGCCTGGGGCGTCGAGCATATGCAAGGTAATGGTGTGAGCCATAATCTCGCTCATTAGCCGCATAACTTCAAACTCAAAACTCTCCTTGAGGGAGATATGTTGATCTAGAAACTCGGCCCACTTCTTGAGGGGCATACGCGCCACGCGCGCCTTGGTAACTGAAGCAATGCTATATGGGGCAGCTGTCTTTAGGCGCCAAGCGGCATAACTCGTTTCAATATCTTTTTCGATAGCAAATCGCAAAATCATCTCTTTGGCATCCGCACTCGAAACGATCCGCTTCAGAATGCCATCCAAAACAAAGTACTGCTCCATTTGGTGATCACCTTGATGAAGCAAAATATCGCCTTTTTTGAGGTCTGAGATCTCTAAATGACGCTCTAATTCGGCCATGCTTTCCTGATCCAGGCTTTTTAGCACTGAGTTTTGGCTCAGCTGTAAGCGAATCAGGTTTTTTTCGAGGTGCTTGTCTAATGCTGTCATGAATCCTTAATCCTAGACC
>CAIMOW010000070.1 GCA_903843235.1 uncultured beta proteobacterium
AGCAAAGGTGTTGACGGTAGCCGTATTTACACAGAATCAAAAGGCAAGAGCAATCCAGTTGCAAGCAATGCAACTGCTGAAGGCCGCGCTAAAAACCGCCGTACCGACATCGAAGTTGTTGGTACAGCTGCTAAGTAATTCAACCTACTTGTAAAAAAGCCCGCTTCCTGCGGGCTTTTTTATTTCCGCTATATTTACAACATGTCTCAGCCATCAGTCCTACTTAAATAAGCATATGAACGTCGACCAATCTGAAATTGATAAATTTAGCGCCCTAGCCCATCGCTGGTGGGATCCAGAGAGCGAATTTAAGCCACTTCATGCCATCAATCCACTACGCCTGTCTTGGATTAAATCCTTTGTCGATCTGAATGGTAAAAAAGTATTGGATGTGGGCTGTGGTGGTGGCATTCTCGCGGAATCCATTGCGCAATCAGGTGCAGACACTTGCGGCATTGATCTGTCTCAAAAAGCATTAAAAGTTGCTGAGTTGCATGCTCTTGAGGTCGGAGCCACTCTTGCCTACCGATCCATAGCAGTCGAGACTTTGGTCGAAGAACAACCGGAACAATATGACGTAGTCACCTGCATGGAGATGCTTGAGCATGTCCCAGACCCAGCTTCTGTAGTGCGCGCCTGCGCCAAACTCTGCAAGCCAGGAGGCACTATTTTTTTTAGCACTTTAAATCGCAGCCCTCAGTCCTACTTATTTGCCATTATTGGCGCTGAATACCTTCTGAGATTACTTCCTAAAGGCACTCACGAGTACGCGAAATTTATCAAGCCATCTGAACTAGTGGGATTTACTCGTCAGGCTGGCCTAGAGATGATTGGCATGAAGGGTGTGAGCTACAACCCCTTAAGTCAGGTCTACAGCCTTAGTGATGATGTGGATGTGAACTACATGATTGCAGTAAGTAAGTAAATGAGTCAGAGGCAGCATCAAAGCCCTTATCACGGGGTCTTTTTTGATTTAGACGGCACATTAGCCGATACTGCTCCAGATTTGGTAGCAGCCACCAATCAACTCCTGAGCGCTCGCAATCTTCCTTTGCAGCCTTATGAGCAATTGCGCCCTTGCGCCTCTGCAGGAGCCCGTGGATTGATTGGCGGTGCCTTTGGTATCGATACCAAGCATCCCGACTTCATTCCCTTGCGTGATGAATTTTTCGCCAACTATGAAAAAGCCTTATTTGTTCATAGCAAGTTATTTGAAGGTATGGAACACCTGCTAAATCAGCTCGAGAGCGCACAACTTCCTTGGGGAATCGTCACCAACAAAAGTGAGCGCTTTACGAACCCCTTGATTGAGCTCATGGGGCTGAGCCAAAGATCCATCTCAACTGTTTCTGGCGATACAACACCTTACTCAAAACCCCATCCAGAACCCATTCTGCATGCTGCCAGAATCGCCAATCTCGATCCAAATAAGTCCATTTATGTTGGGGATGATATTAGAGACATCATTGCTGGCAAGGCAGCGGGAATGAAGACTGTGGCAGCTGCATATGGCTACTGCGGTTGTGAAGAGCCCCCAGAAGCCTGGGGAGCGGATTTCATCATCCAAACCCCACAAGAATTATTCCAAATCATCTTCCCCAGTAGGGCTTAGTTAGTAATCTTCAAGATATTGAGCAATTTAAGGCCAGCGGCCTTAAAATAGACATTCCAGTGCATGCACTCCGGGGTCGACATGGTTTCGACGTGGATTACAAAGCATCAAGGGCATACCGAGGACCCGTTATCTCGTAAATCAATGGGAATGTAATAACTGCAAACGACGAACGTTTCGCACTAGCCGCTTAATTGCGGTTGCCCCT
>CAIMOW010000071.1 GCA_903843235.1 uncultured beta proteobacterium
AGCGCTAAACGGGGATACTGCTTTAGTTCAGCATCTAACCAAATTTGTAATGCGGCAAGCCAAGATAGTTTATAGATAAACTTGTCACTATCTGGTGATTGCCCATTCGGAAAATAGGCAGATACCAAGCGTATCGGCTGCATTCCCTTAAAACACACTGTGGCAGCCAGAATGCGTTGCTGTTCATCAGTATGCTCGGGAATATTTCTAACAGGCTTGAGAAAAGTAGTCTCAAGATCGGTTGCAATTGGGGCTAAGGCTGCGCGCCTAACAATGATAGCCACACCGTTATAAGTCTTTTGGCCAGCAGCTAAACTGAGATACCCAGCTTCTTCAATCTCTTTATGGGGGTACTTGTCATCGGTAAGTTTGATCTCTTGCAAACACAAAGCATCGATGGGTTTCTTGGCCTTTTCTTGCTCATCCAACCAGCGGAGAACGTGTGGCAAGCGAACTTTTAGGGAGTTCACATTCCACGCCGCTATCCGAACCAAATCAGTCATCTATACCCAATTCCTGCAATTTGCGAGTAATCGTATTGCGTCCAATGCCAAGACGCTGTGCTGCTTCAACCCTTCTACCACGAGTCACTTCTAAAGCGGCTTGCAAAACAGCTTTTTCAAATTTAGCGCACAGAGCATCATAAACGTTCTTATCGCCATCATGCAACATCTTGGCCGCTAGGCGACTTAATCCGCCCTCCCAATCTACCGATCCACCTCGTGCTGTTGCTGATCCCCCCTGAGGAATATCCCCCTGAGGGGCAATCGGTTGATCATTGACCTCGGCTAAGATATCGCCAGGCAGATCGCTCACACCGATCACATTTGAAGGCGTCATCACCGTGAGCCAATGGCATAGGTTTTCTAATTGACGTACGTTACCATGGAAAGACATAAGCCCAATATCTTTCAAAACCTCATCAGAAAGCTTCTTGGGTTCAACACCTAAAGATTTGGCACAGGTAAGCATAAAGTGACGAGCCAACAAAGGGATATCTTCTGCACGCTCACGCAATGGTGGCATACGCAACCGAATTAGATTCAGACGGTGCAATAGATCTTCTCTGAAGAAACCAGCAGCAACACGTGACTCTAGGTTTTGATGGGTTGATGCAATGATTCTGACATTTACCTTAATGGGGTCTTGACCGCCAACTCGGTAGAAATGACCATCTGTTAATGCTCGCAATAGGCGGGTCTGTAAATCAAATGGTAAATCACCGATTTCATCTAGGAATAAGGTACCGCCATCAGCCTGCTCAAAACGTCCACGACGAAGAGTTTGTGCCCCCGGAAATGCACCGCGCTCATGACCAAATAATTCGGACTCTAAAAGATCTTTTGGAACAGCGGCCGTACTGAGAGATACAAATGGACCCCTAGAACGCGGGCTATGTTTGTGGAGCGCCAAACCCACCAACTCTTTGCCAGTACCTGATTCGCCGGTGATCAACACGGTGGCATGAGACTGTGCCAAGCGACCAATCGCGCGAAATACTTCTTGCATTGCAGGAGCTTGACCAATAATTTCACTGGCGTCTTGCACAAAGGCACTCAAATCTTTAGTGCCTGACTGATTGCGATCGCTTTGTTCAATAGCGCGATGAATCAGTTCAATCGCTTTTTCTAAATCAAATGGTTTAGTGAGGTATTCAAAAGCACCGCCCTGAAAAGAGGAGACAGCAGAATCTAAATCTGAATAGGCGGTCATGATGATAACCGGCAATTGTGGATGGCTTTGCTTTACATGCTGCAATAACTCCAAACCATTACCGCGCGGCATCCGTATGTCTGAAATCAATACTTGAGGTGACTCTTTCTCAAGTGCATTTAGGACATCGTTTGGATTTGAAAAACTTTTATGGGGAATATTTTCACGTGTGAGAGCCTTCTCTAACACCCAACGAATAGACTGATCATCATCGACGATCCAAATTGGTTTCATAATTATTTCTCCCGCTTACGATATGGAATTTGAATATGGAAATCTGTGCGTCCAGGATGGCTATCACAAGAGATAGAGCCCTGATGCTGCTGAACAAAAGTTTGTGCCAATGTAAGCCCAAGCCCACTGCCGCCATCCCTTCCTGAAACTAAAGGAAAAAAGATGCGCTCTCTAATATCTTCCGCAATACCAGGTCCGTTATCAATGACCTGTAAATCCATTGCCAACTTATAACGCTGTTTAGCAATCGTGACTGAACGCGCAACCCGAGTCTTTAACTCAATCTGAGCAGTTCCAGCTCTAATTTCCTCTGAAAGTGCTTGAGCTGCGTTATGAGCAATATTGAGCACCGCCTGAATTAATTGCTCACGATCCCCGAGTAAATCAGGAAGACTAGTGTCGTAGTTACGAATGATACGTAGCCCTTTCGGGAACTCAGCCAATACTAAGCTGCGAACACGCTCTAAGGCTTCATGCACATTGAAGCACTCCATGATATGGGCTTTACGATGCGGCGCCAGCAAGCGATCAACCAAGGTCTGAAGCCGATCAGATTCTTTAATGATGACTTGGGTATATTCCCTCAAGCCTTTCTCTGGAAGTTCAAACTCTAGAAGCTGTGCCGCCCCTCGAATGCCACCCAAAGGGTTTTTGATTTCATGCGCTAGGTTTCGCATGAGTTCTTTATTTGCTTCCACTTGTTGGGTAACGCGTTCATCACGCTCACTGCGAAGCTGCTGATCAATCGGAAACCATTCCATCATGAGCAAATTTGGATCATCAAACATCGCGACGACCACATGAGCGGGTATCGATTCTCGATGAATACTACTTGGCATAGAATACAAAATCATTTCCTGGCGTTGTGCCATTACTTGACCACTCCGCACTTCTTCAATCATTGAACTTAAGGGGTTATTTTCTCCAAATAAATCGTGGACAGACTGTCCCTCAAGAGATTTACGCGAAAGATCCAGCGCCGCCTCAGCAGCCGGATTTACATAAACCAATTGTTGGTTCTCAGCCTCAAATACCAAGATGGCATTGGGCATCTGATCAAGCAATGTCGGAAAAAAAGGAGCAGCCGAAGCTGCTCCCTTGAACGAATTGCGCAACAGTCCTGCGCTCAAGTTCTCTCCTTCGCTTACAGGGAGTAGTACATATCAAATTCGATAGGATGAGTAGTCA
>CAIMOW010000072.1 GCA_903843235.1 uncultured beta proteobacterium
ATACTCTTGCAAAGCAGATGGGAACTAGCGTGGGAATGATTGAGCGCCACTATAGTAAATTGACACCAATGCTCAGTGCAGAGAGATTGGCAGGGTAGAGATGGGTGAGGGGATGACCATTTGGTGTCGGTTTTACCCGACACCTAAAGTGGGTTACTTAGACCACTTGGCCTGGTCATACCACTTATTTAATGCGTTGGACATTTGTGCTCGCGCTTCAAGTCCATAGTCATCAAATATTTCCGCTACAGCTGATTCACTGGGTGATGCAATCTTTGAATCTTTCAAACTCATTTGCTTGGCTAATTCAGACGTAGTATCCATTTTATTTTTACATTCACAAACTGAATTAATTGCGGAATTCATCTTAGCAGCGCCTTGTAAAAACAAATCAAGTTTACTTAATGAATCATTTCCAATTTGTAAAGAATCCACAATAAAGTCCCCATATTTCAAATCAAAAAATGAGTTTCGGGAGCAAGTATTTTCTACTCTGATAGCGTGGCTGATTATTCTTCCATGATTATTCCAGCATCCATGAATTTGAATACCACTACGCCTTATGTGAAAAAGATTTTCTATGTCTTTGAAGTTATCTTTAAAGTGCCCCCATGCTTTATATATATTACAAAGGGAGTTAGGAAAAAAGGTTTTAATTTCTTTGGGCGTTGGAACCCAGCTTTCTTCATCGCAGGCAATAAAAATAAACTTCGCCGAATCAAAGTTTCCAAGTAAGCCATTCATATTTTTTCCTTTCTTAGCCGCAAGCTTTTAAAGTAATTAGATGGTTATCATGTTTTTCTCTCATCTCTTGATTAACGCTCATCACAATGTCGGAAAAAATACTTCGAGCTGAACCTCTGCCAGCTTGAACTACTTGATCAAGAACGGCATCAGGTGGTGCTGGTAAGCCAGCATTCTCATATACCCGACGCAAGATAGGCCGCCAGTCGTTAATAGGCGGAACATTCATATCAATCAAAATAGACCGATTCTGAATGCCTTTATCAATCTGATCCAAGTTATTACTAGTCATAATGAATATGACATCCTTTCGATTCATGATCGATTTGAAACCAGCTTGAGCGGCAGGGGTTAAAACATCTACCTCATCCATAATTACATAATGAAGACCGCTACTATTAAATGACATATAGCTTGTTCGATTCTGTATAGCTTGAGTTAACTGAGCGCCGTTCTGTCCTTGTGCGCAGGCGAAATAATCGGAATTAGGATCCTCTGTATCCACAATTGATCCAGCGCTCATTGCAGTACTAGATGGATTGACCTTGGCTGTTTCAATTAGCCCTGGCAGTAGGTTTGCTAACGTAGTCTTGCCAGTTCCATAAAGGCCGTATAGAACTATCCCGCAAATACCATTCGCGGGAATGGGCAGACTTAAATCAAGTATGGATTCAAGCTTAAATCGACTATTGGGTTGTAGGGCAAAATCATCTAAGCACTGAGGTGCTTGTATGACGACAGATGGTGGTCTAGGGTTATGCATTGCAATCTCCTTTATGTAGTGGAAATGATTGCTGGATTTATCTTAGGGAGTAAATACCAGCAATCAGATAGCAAACAACAAGTTCAAGCGGCTTTGAGTTTTGCTTGGGCTGCTAAACGCTCATCTTCAATCGCTTTAGTTTCATCTGCGAGTTTTTGAGCTCTCTCCTTCTCTGCGCCGACACTAGAGCAAGCTGCCAATGCGGACTTAACTGCCGTACCGCTTTGAACAACTCTGCGAATGGCAAAACTACCATCGACCTCACGGGTTGCCAATAAGACAACACCTTCTTCTAATTGCTCATTGGAAAATGAGGCATTAAGAGAGTCACTTTGGACTTTGGCTAATATTTCGCCTTCTAGCACTGTTCTACCTAATTCCACTTTTTGAGCAATAGACTTGCTTTTGCCAGTGGAGGATCGTCTTACTTCCTCTACGCCGCCGTTTTCACGAAAGTATTTAGGTAGATCTAGAACGCTTACTCTCGCTGCCATTGCTGCTTTCATTGAGGTGCTATAAGCATTCACCCGACGGCGATCGACACCAAACACGCATTTAACAATCTTAGTGATGAGAGGTGAGCTATCACTAAATTTGTATTCATGGGTCTTGATGTAGTTTGCTAGCCCCTTTTTAAGGCTTTTGGCAATGGTGTCCGAGCCTTGCATCGTATTGTTCAATGCATAACAATGCTGCAAGATGCCATAGAGAACATCGTTTGCACTAGAAAGCTCATTACTTTCCCAGTTTTTGCGATATTCAACTAAGCGATCAATAGAGTCGCCGATGGCTTTTTCTGGATTACTACCTGTTAATAAATTGCCAATTCCCACCGCAAAGGGGTTGGCATTCGTTTTTTCAGCGTTAGGAGTACTAACGCCTGATTCGACTACAGTGGTTTCACTCATGATTTTTCTCCTTAATTGATAAAAGTGTGATGGTCAATACCATGCACATCCTGATTTCACCTAATTCTCTAAAATCTAAATACATATAAAATTTATAAATTAAAAAAGTATGTAAATTTAATTCGGAGATATCCGAATGGGCGGAAAGCATTGTGCGGAGCAGCAAGATTGTCATCAGGAAATGGCAAGGCTTTTCTTTAACTTTTTACGCATAAGCCCTAGCTATACTGCCGCCAGTCAGTATGTAAGACCTAAACGATTACCCAGGAAAATGAGTCTTGATAATCGACAGGTCTTAGATTGCTACTCCAAGTACGGTTGCGTCTTGGATTGCCCATTTGCGACTTGGTTTGAAGGGCACAAACAGCTACCAATGTATTCTTGCCAGCCAGTCATTGAGGTCATTAGAGGCAAGGATAGATTGTTCATATGTGATGGCGATGTCTTGCTAAAGCTTTGTGGCGATCAAGAACCCCCGTCAATTACCCAGCTGGTCAATGCTTTATCGCAAATTTGGCCCAATACCCAAATTAAGCAAATTCATAATCAAGTGCTTAAAGGCGCCAAATTAAAGAATATGTGGAAGGATTTGCTCCTGATCTACACCATGGCCTTAAATCCCCATATTGAGCTGTGGAGGGCTGGGGCTATGGCAATGCTGGTAGATCGCTTTATCGGGAGGTTGGACCCATTAGCAGCAAAGCATAAAAGTGGAGATGATCATATGCGGCGCCATATGACATTAATGGTGATGAGGCATAAGGAAAGCGCTTTGAATATTGCAGAGCAGGCCGCTCTTGGTGGGTTTCCACAAAAAGAGGAGGACAAAAGTTTCCAAACTCGCTTTAATTTTGAAGATGAAAATTTCGCTAGCCGATTATTTTCATTAGGTAATCATGAGCTTGACTGCGCAAGAGATCGAGTATCGCAATTGACTAGGTTTGCCTGTTAGAGTCGGTTTTACCCGACTACTATTCATATTAGCTCTACGGCCTGTCTTTTTTGCTCATCGTTAACATCGATATATCTTTGAGTCACTGCAATCGACCGATGTCCGGCAAGACTGGCTAAGATTCGAACGCCAATGCCTTTATTAGCCAAAGTAGTAATAAAAAATTTTCTACCTGAATGGCTGCTACCGCCGCTAATGCCCACATTCTTATACAGTTGATAAAACCATACGCATAAGCCATTAGCACTAAATCCCAAACGATGATCTGTATGAAAGAAAGGGATATCTGCTTCTTTAATATGTCTTGTTGATAGGTAGTTGGCTAATTCAGTTTGTAAGCGTTGAGAGACAAAGACTGTCCTAGGATGTTTGCCTTTAGTTTGCTCAGCCGATAGGCGGATTTCATTTTTAATAGTGCCATCGAGATTTAATACATCACCCATTTTCAAGCTGGCAATTTCGGCAACGCGAAGTCCACCGAGAAAGCTTGTAAGTATTAACGCTCTATCGCGTAGGGCGTATTTTTTGGTGCTGACATAGTTAAGAACAAGATCGAGTTCTGTTTGAGATAGGGTTTTTGCTTGTGCCATTTAATGCTCCTTAGATAAATAAAAAGTGCGTATTTAGTATGTTTTCTAAGTCTCAAAAGGTCGACCGAAATTTGCTAGTTAGGTCATCTAAAAATATCTTCCAAGAATCAATGACTTACAAAGCAGGTTAAGAAAAGTACAATTTTCTTAACCTGTTCTTTATGCAGTATTTATAAAAGATCGCTTCTTTTCGTGGGATTTAGACAACAGCTAAACGGACTTAAACCAGCGATCCTCGGGTAACACCTCAAATTCGCCCTATACGCTGTTTTTAGTAATGCCAGCTACTCAGTATTGCGAAGCTGATAGATCTTTGCGTATAGGGCTTTTTTGAGGCGAATCTTGTATGGATTTAAATCATGATTTAGTTCAAATCTACATTGGTTGCTATAAACACTGGCTTATTGGCGCCGGTGCTTTTACATAGATGTACATCTAGCGTCCAGGAATCCTTGGTATTGTTTGCTAAATCTTCAATCTCTACGTGCAGCTCCCTAGTTTCAGGGGAGTAGATGCTAAACCCATCAACACCTTGCTTTGTCTTGGTGAGTGGATCGTAGTGCTGGATCCAAGACATTAAAACGCCAGTTTGCCCTGCAATACCAGCATCACTGAGTTTTCGAACAGTGGCCATCTGCCGATCTGTTTTAGCAGTATTTTCCCAGTTACTGTATTCAAAGTAATCAACTAGGTATTTTTGATTTGGGTTACCTAGCTCTATTGAGCCATTAAACATCGCTCTTCTAAATAAGCCTTTACCGAAGGTGGTATTAAATTTCTCGTTTATAAATCCTCTAACCGCAATTTCTCTCATATCGTTCTCCTTTTTTCAAATTGATTGAGTTCTCGTTGCGAGCTGTTGCTTTCGTAGCTTGGTTGCTAGAGGAGTAGATCCAAAAAGATGTTGCTTCGAGTTCAGTTGCAGATCTCAAAGAGATAGTCACTAAGTCGTGTTGCTAGTCAGAGCTACTCATTTGCCACTCGAGTAACTAGTAACTCACTACCAGTAACTTCTTTATCTATTTGCGACCGCACTTTGAAACACAGCAACTCGCAAAAGTATTTAGCTCTTGTTAAGAAAACCCATTAATTTCTGGCTCAAAATTAGTCAAAATAAAAAAGAGGTTGTCCAATCCAATATTCCGAAAATAAATTGAAATGGCTCTTTCATTTATAGGAGGGAATATGAGCGTATTGACCGCATTAAAACTAGTGGCTCTCAAGAAGCCGGTTCATCAACCAGCGATTGTGATTCGG